>JACRMT010000014.1 GCA_016214855.1 Nitrospirota bacterium
AGGGCCGCTTACCATAACCACGACCAGTTTACCGGGTGGGGTTGTGGGCACAGCATACCCTGCAACGACCCTGACGGCAACAGGCGGCTTTGGTCCGAAGACCTGGTCTATAGTATTGGGCGGAGGTGGCATCGGGGTTCCAAGTGGCGGACTTCCTGGCGGCTTGACGCTGAGCGCAGCAGGAGTAATTACCGGAACACCGACAGCACCGGGGACCTTTAATTTCACGGTGCGGGTAACAGACAGCAGCGGCTCTGTAACAAAGTCCCTGAGTATTGTTGTGGCAGCGCCATAATTATGGTGAATGGATTACATGAAGCGATCCAGCTGACAAAAAGGAGTGATATTATGAAAATAAGAAGGGTCTTATCTATCATCGGGTTGCAATTTATTGGCCTCATCTTTTGCGCATTGTCCGAGGGTGTCGTCAATGTGCAATGCCCGGGAGACATAGATGGGGACGCGCAGTGGACAGGGGCTGAAGTGCAGCCACCGAACACGCAGTGCATTCACCTTGCTGCCGGCGATGGTTTCGTAACCATGGCTGACGGCCATCTCCAGTACACCTTTGGATTTTCCGAGGTGACCGGTGTGCTGCCGGAAGATGTCATGAGCACCGGGATGCTTGCGGCCGAATTTCCCGGCCCGACCATCAAGGTAAAGGAAGGATCCAATGTCTATCTGACCCTGACCAACGTGGGGATGATAAGGCGGCCGGATCTGTTCGATCCGCATTCGGTTCATTTTCACGGCTTTCCGAACGCTGCGCCGATCTTCGACGGCGAGCCGATGGCGTCTCTCGCCATCAACATGGGTTCCAGTCTGACCTATTACTACCAGGCGCCTGAGCCAGGCACCTATATGTATCACTGCCATGTAGAGGCGACGGAGCATATGCAGATGGGCATGCTCGCAAACTTGTGGGTTACCCCGCTGCAGGATGGTACAACGGTTGGCGGCTGCACCGCGCAGCAGTACGTGTTCAATGACGGCGATGGCTCGACCTGCTATGATCTGGATTTTCCCATACAGCTCAGCGGCTTTGACTCTATTTTTCATGACCTGCATATTGCAGTCCAGCCGCTCCCCTTTGCCATGATGAAGGACAACTATCCGATGATCAATGGGCGCGGGTATCCTGACACCATCAACCCCAATCCTCTGTCGGCACCAGCAGAGAACGGCGGCATTCAATCACAGCTTATGAGCTCGCTGATCACGGCGACAGCCGGGCAGAAAATCCTGCTCCGCGTTTCCAGCCTTGGCACCGTGGATTTTTACACCTTGTCCGTCCTTGGCATACCCATGAGGGTGGTCGGCAGAGACGCGAGAATACTGAGGAGTTCCTCGGGCCAGAACCTTTCGTACATTACCAACTCTGTCACCCTGGGCGGCGGCGAGTCTTATGACATCATTCTTGACACGGCCGGTATTGCACCCGGCACCTATTTCCTGTACGCGAAAGACCTGAACAACCTGAGCAACAACACGGAAGATTTCGGCGGCATGATGACTGAAATCGTTATCCTGTGAGCTCTTGATAAAGCGAAGGAGGAGTTTAATGGAAAACACATCTAAGAGAAAAACGATAGGGATATGGTTATTGTCCGCAGTGGTTGTCCTGTTTGCAGCATTCCCAGCGCACGGAGCCATAGACGGCATCACCGGTACGACATTCAATCTGACGGCAAGACCGGGATATATCTCGACCGCCGAGGGAGGCAGTTACCTGATGTGGGGATACGCCAACGGAATTGGATCAGGCGCGATGCAGTACCCAGGTCCCACCCTGATCGTTAATCAGGGAGATGTGGTCACGGTCAATCTCAGCAATCAATTGACGATGCCGGTATCGATCGTCTTCCCCGGCCAGTCTGCTGTTACGGCAACCGGAGGGACGCCGGGACTTCTGACCCGCGAGGCTGCTCCAGGCGGAACTGACACGGTGAGCTATACCTTCACGGCTGCTCAGCCAGGGACCTACACCTATTACAGCGGGACGCGGCCAGAGTTGCAGATCGAGATGGGGCTTGTGGGAGCCTTGATCGTGCGGCCGACCACTAATCCGGCAACGCAGGCCTACAATCACCCCGATTCTCAGTTCGATCATGAATATCTCTTTCTGCTGAGTGAAATTGATCCTATCATCCACGACCAGGTCTCTGCCGGCAATATGGCGTTGGTGGATAACACTACCTATTTCCCGGTCTACTGGATGATCAACGGCCGGACCGGACCTGACACCATGACGCCGGCCAATAATCCCCTGCTGCCGAACCAGCCCTATAACAGCATGCCAATGATGCACCCCGGTGAAAAGATCCTTCTCAGGATGATCGGCGGCGGCAGGGACATGCATCCGTTCCACACCCACGGCAATCACCACAAGGTTATTGCCCGCGACGGCAGACTGCTTTCGAGCGGCGTGGGAGCCGATCTTGCAGAGATGGCCTTTACGACCACGGTTGTGCCGGGCTCGACTGCTGATGCTATCTTCGGCTGGACGGGCGACAGGCTCGGCTGGGACATGTACGGGCACACGGCGGGAGATCCTCTGCAGCCGAACGAGTATGCACCTGACCACGGGAAACCCTTTCCGGTAACATTGCCGACCCAGCTGGAGGTCACCAATGGACAGTTCTTCAGCGGCAGTCCGTTCCTCGGGACTATGGGCTATATACCTCCGGGCGAGGGAGGCTTCAACCCCAATAGCGGCTTCTTATACATGTGGCATTCTCACAATGAGAAGGAGATTGTTAACAACGATATTTTTCCAGGCGGGCTGATGACCATGATGATTATTGAAGCTCCCGGCGTAGTGCTTGACAACCCATAGGAGAAGGAGATGGAAATGAAAATATGCAGAGGAAAATCAATAGTGCAGGGCGTCTTTCTGATGCTGATCTGCATTCTTGGGTTAAGCAGCGCCTCCTGGGGTGCGGAGTTCTGGCTCAGGGCCGAAACGCTTACGAAGACCATGCCGGACACAAGCGTGGTCACCATGTGGGGCTTTGCTCAGTGCACTGACGGCACGTATGCGAGCTGTACTCCGGCAACGGTGCCCGGGCCGCGCTTGACAGTGCCAGTCGGTGACACGACTCTGACTATCAACTTGCGCAACAATCTTACCGGCCCCTTTGTCGAGCCGGTATCGCTCGTGATTCCCGGACAGACGATCGTTCCTGCACCAGTGAGGAATCCGGATGGCAGGGTCAGATCATTTACAACCGAAACGCCTCCGGACAACGCCACAACAGTAACCTACACATGGACCAGCATGAAAACCGGGACCTATCTCTACCAGAGCGGCAGCCATCCGGCTGTACAGGTCCAGATGGGACTGTACGGCGCTGTCACCCGTAACGCAGCTGCAGGGCAGGCCTATGGTCCATCGACCGCGTACGCTGCAGAAGCGATCCTGTTGTTCAGCGAGATCGACCCTGTGCTCCATGGGCATGTTGCGGCCGGCACTTATGGGCAACTGCCGCCAACCGGCATTACCAGCACTATGAACTATGAACCCAAGTATTTTCTGATCAACGGCGAACCATTCACCCCTGCTGCCCCTCGTATCTCCGCTGGAATAGTCGGCCAGAACCTGCTGCTTCGTTTTCTGAGTGCAGGGCTCAAGCACCGTGTGCCGACCATCTACGGCTTGAATATTTCCCTGGTGGCTGAGGATGGTAACCCTTATCCCTATCCGAAAGAACAGTATTCGCTGCTGCTCTCTCCAGGCAAGACCCTGGACGCACTGGTGACGGCAACTCCGCAGGGGGAATTCCCCGTGTACGACCGCAGGCTGGGATTAACAAACAATGCAGCTCCGTACGGAGGCATGCTTACCTACTTGAGTAACCTGCCGCTTACCATAACCACGACCAGTTTACCGGGTGGGGTTGTGGGCACAGCATATCCTGCAACGACCCTGACGGCAACAGGCGGCTCTGGTCCGAAGACCTGGTCTGTATCGGCTGGAGCGCTTCCTGGCGGCTTGACGCTGAGCGCAGCAGGAGTAATTACCGGTACGCCGACAGCACCGGGGACATTCAATTTCACGGTGCAGGTAACAGACAGTAGCGGCACAGCAACAAAGCCTCTGAGTATTATTGTGACAGTAGGGCCGCTTACCATAACCACGACCAGTTTACCGGGTGGGGTTGTGGGCACAGCATACCCTGCAACGACCCTGACGGCAACAGGCGGCTTTGGTCCGAAGACCTGGTCTATAGTATTGGGCGGAGGTGGCATCGGGGTTCCCATAACGTGAATATGTCTATCATGGGTCCCAACATGAACCATGAATCGTGCGGATGATGCAGGGCATGACGGGACAACAAGAGAAGATTCCTGCAGAGAAGAAGGGCCGCCATATGAGTTATCTCATATGGTGGCTTCTTCTGTCCCTTCTTCTGATGTGCAGCGGAAATAGTTCGGCGGCTGATGATGTTCGGTCCGCAATGGAAATGCAGTGGGGTGTAAAGGTCATGCCGATACACCTGTCAGCGGAAGGATATATGCTCGACTTCCGCTACCGGGTGCTTGATCCGGAAAAAGCTGCGCCCCTCTTCGACCGGAAGATCAAGCCTTACCTGGTAGACGAAGCCACTGGCGCGGTATTGGGTGTACCGGAACCGCCAAAAGTGGGGGCGCTCCGAAATACACGGAAGCCCCTGCCGGACCGCAACTACTTTATCCTGTTTGCCAACCCGGGACGGTACGTGCAGAAGGGCAAGAAAGTTACTGTAGTGATCGGTGATTTCAAGGTCGAACACCTCGTCGTGGAATGAACTTCGGATATGGCTCAATAAAGGCCAAAGATAATAAGAGAGCGACTTCTAACGCAGGAATGTAGTGGTTTTCTTGTCGCAATAAATACTGTTTCATTGCCCTGCAGATAATATTGATACTCTCTATAAGCAGCCGGGCAGCTCCAGGCGAGAGAGAATGCTATCTGATCTTTGCCCCTTCCTCAACGTCCTTTTCCGGTATGAGGATGATCGGCACGCCGTCAGCGCCTGTTGCGGCAAGGAGCATGCCCTGTGATTCAACGCCCATCAGTTTTGCAGGCTGGAGGTTCGTGACCACGACGATCTTCCTGTTGATAAGGTCTTCAGGAGCATAGGCCTTCCCGATGCCTGCCACGATCTGCCGCATGCCTCCGGTGTCCACCTGAAGACAGAGGAGCTTATCTGATTTTTTCACTCTTTCGGCGCTTATCACTTTGCCGATCCTGAGCTCTACCCTGGCTACATCCTGTATGGAGATGAGGTTTGTCTCTTCTTTTTTTTCTTCGAGAGGCTTTGTTTCTTCTGTCATCTTTTTATCCTTTTCTATTCTCGGGAAGAGCTGCTCCCCTTTTGCTGTTTTTATGGCATAGTCCGGCATCCATTCCACATCGCAGATACGCGGCAGCTCTGCTTCTTCTGTTATGCTTTGGCCTGTTTCTCCGGTCAGCGACTTCAGGCCCAATTGCTGCCATATCTTCTCTGCAGTTGGCGGCATGAAGGGGTAGATCGAGAGGGCGATCAGCCTGAGCGCATTCCAGAGATCGAACATGACCTCCTTCAGTCTGGGCAGGTCTGACTTTGCCAGTTTCCACGGTTCAGTCTGGGCTATGTGGTTGTTGGCAGCCCTCACCAGATCCCAGATATGATCGAGGATACCGTTGAACTGGCAGCGGGACCAGATATCATTATCATGTGCGCTGTTAAAGGCATTAAGGCACTGCAGTCCGAAATTGCTGCTGCCAAAGGGTTGCGGCTTCTCGATCGCTCCGTCGAAATACTTCTCTGCCATGGTGATGAACCTGCTCAGAAGATTGCCGAGATCGTTTGCCAGATCGGTATTGATGCGGTTCACCAGGGCCTGTTCGGAAAAGTCACCGTCAAGGCCGAAGGGCACTTCCCTGAAGAGAAAATATCTGAAGGCGTCCGCGCTGTATCGGTCAGCCATGGCATGGGGGTCAACGACATTGCCGATTGATTTGGACATCTTCTTCCCCTCTATCGTCCACCAGCCATGTGCGAAGATATTGCCCGGCAGAGGAAGGTCGAGCGCCATAAGCATGGTTGACCAGTACACAGCATGGGTTGTAAGGATGTCTTTGCCGACCAGATGGTGCTCTGCAGGCCACCAAAAATCGCCTGCCTTTGCTTTTTCTGCCCCTGGCGCAAGATAACGCGTTGCAGAAAAATAGTTCACCAGGGCATCGAACCAGACATACGTGACGAACCGATCATCAAAGGGCAGCGGAATTCCCCAGGAGAGGCGTTGTTTCGGTCTTGATATGCAGAGGTCCCCGAGGGTGTTGTTTTTGAGGAAACCTAACACTTCATTCCGCCTTGTCTCCGGAAGGATATAGGCAGGATGTGCCTCGATATAGGCCACAAGCCGGTCATGGTACTTTGACATGAGAAAGAAGTAGTTCTCTTCCTGGATCTGCTCAACAGGTCTGCCGCAGTCAGGACAGTTTCCGCTTGCCAGATCCTTTTCTGTCCAGAACCGCTCATCAGGAGTGCAGTACCATCCGGAATACGAACGCTTCTCAATCTCTCCCCTGTCCCAGAGCATCTGGAGAAGACCCTGTACGGTCCTGACATGGTTCGTATCGGTTGTTCTGATAAAGGAGTCATTCGTGATATTCAGCTTCTTCCATATGGCCTTAAAGTTGTCGACAAGGAGGTCAGCATGTTCTTTGGGAGACCGGCCCTTGTCTGCAGCAGCCTTTTCAACCTTCTGTCCGTGTTCGTCGGTGCCGGTGAGGAAGAAGACCTCATAACCGTTCAGTCTGTGGTAGCGCGCAAGAATATCAGCCGCAATGGTGGTGTATGCATGGCCGATATGGGGGATATCGTTCACATAATAGATCGGCGTTGTTACGTAAAATCTTTTGCTCACGTGCTTAGGTGCCTGCTTCCGGCTTTGGGGGTCTCTTTTTGTTGCGCCTTCTCCGCCTTTTCTTCGGCGCAGTTCCGGGTTGCTGCTCGCTCCTCTGTCCTGAGGAAGGAGCTGCTGCCTTTTCCGCAGAATCCCCGGCAGGGCGTTCGTTCTCACTGCTGGCAGGCTGGATCTCTTCGGTCGCTTCTGCAGGCTCTTCGACGGGTTCTCTTTTCCTGCGGCCCCGCTCTTCAGGAGTCAACGGCGGCATGCCTTCGTGGTATTCATATCCCAGGCAGCACATAAGTCTGCCGCAGGCCCCTGAAAGTTTTCCGGTGTTAAGGGTAAGATCCTGCTGCTTTGCCATTTTTATCGAGATCGGCTCAAAATTGGAAAGGAAGGCCTTGCAGCAGAGTTCCTGGCCGCAGAGGCCAAAACCTCCGACCAGTTTTGCCTTATCCCGTACGCCGATCTGACGCATCTCAATGCGCGTCTTGAATCTTGCTGCAAGGTCTTTGACAAGCTCCCTGAAATCTATCCTTCCGTCCGCAGTGAAGTAAAAAACGATCCGCTTTCTGTCAAGTGTCGCTTCAGCCCGAACCAGCTTCATGGGCAACCCCCGTGCCATGACCCGTTCATAGCAGAAGCTTTTCGCCTCCTGTTCGAACTTCTCGTTGTCGGTCTTCTGTTTGAAGTCCTCATCTGATGCCACGCGGAGAACTTTCTTCAGATCCTTCTGAGGGCTCTCAAGGGGGTGGGGAGGCTCAACAACTGAGCCGATGCTCAGGCCGAACTCCGAATCAATAACGACCTTGTCTCCTTTCCGGAGATCGAGATCGTTCGCGTCGAAGTCGTAGATCTTTCCACAGCTCTTAAATCGTATTCCGACAATGTCAGGCATACTATGAATACAGTTCCTTTCTCAGCAGGCATGCGGTGTAGTTCCATGTGAGCGATTTGTTCAGATTGAACAGCAGCATGGTCTTTATGAAGCTCAGTTCCTTATACAGGTCTATTATACCCTGTACATCAAGAGATTTTCCTGTCTTCCCGAGGGTATCGGCAAGGTCTGCGTTTATAACATGCGCAGTGTTCCCGGTTATTCTGTTTACGGCAAGATCGCGGATGAATATCAGGGCAAGGTCAAACCATTTATCCATCTCTTCCCGCGATGCCCAGTTGTCCTTTTCTGCCCGGGTCATTGCCTTGAGCAGGTCCATGAACCAATCCCGGTCCTCTTTGACATCTGACGAAAGGGCAACTCCGGGTCTTCCGAGGGAAAGTCTCAATGCCAGGTCAGCATCGTCGTCGCCCATCTTCTTTTTCAGGATCTCTCTGGACGAAATCAGAGAATGCGTATGGAACAGGATTTTCGAACAACGAGAACGTATGGTCGCCGGGAGACGATCGGGCCGAGATGTGATCAGGATGATAAGGCTGTCTTCAGGAGGCTCTTCCAGGGTCTTAAGAAAGGCATTTGCAGCAGACGAGTTCATGCTGTCGGCATCATCGACAATGACGATCTTCTTTTTCCCTTCAAAGGGCCTGAAAGACAGGGCCTCTTCAATAGCCCGTATCTCCTCTATTTTAATGATGCGTTCTTCCGGTGCGATCGCAATGACATCAGGGTGGGTGCCCGCATTGATCTTGCAGCAGGAGTCGCAGACCTCGCAGGCATCAAAATCAGTGATGGGTGATGGGTGATGGGTGATGAGTGATAAGTCTTTGTCCTTTAACCCATTACCCATAACGCATAACTCATTACGGTCTTTCAGGCAATTGACGGCCTTTGCAAAATTCAGCGCTGTTGTTTTTTTCCCGATGCCGGATTCTCCGCAGAAGAGATACGCGCCGGCAAGCCGGTCTCTCTTTAAGATGCCCTGAAGCATGCTGACGGCTTTGTCCTGCCCTATGATATCTTTCAATGCCATATGATTTTCCGTGCCTGTCTGATTCCATAAATCTCCCCTAATCCCTCTATGCTAAAGAGGGGAGTAATTCCTCCCTTTGGCAAAGGGAGGATAGGAGGGATTTTACCATTATAGTTTGTCATTAATACGAGACTGCTAATAAATCATGCGCTACAAAAATGCCGCAACAACAGCTTTTATTTTTTGATGCACAGTCTCTAAGCCCTCACTACAGTCAATGATCCGTATCCTGTCTGGCTGCCCTGCCGCTATTTCAAGAAAACCGGCGCGCACTTTTTTATGGAAGGCGACATCCTCGAGTTCGAGTCTGTCGCGCTTGTTGATATCCCTGTTTCTCTGCAGGCCTGTCTCGACATCAATATCAAGCAGAAGGGTCAGGTCAGGTCTCATGCCTTTTGTTGCGATAGCATCAAGTGTGTCTATCATCGTGCGGTCTATGCCTCTTCCATATCCCTGGTACGCGAGTGTGGAGTCGCTGAACCGGTCGGTAACAACGATCTCACCCCGCTCCAGCGCAGGAGCAATGACCTCTCTGATATGCTGCACCCGGGCTGCATTATAGAGAAGAAGTTCGGTCACAGAGTCCATCTCTTTGCTCTCCAAAGAAAGCAGAAGCTCACGGATCTTCAGACTTATGGCAGTGCCGCCGGGTTCAGCCGTTCGCACAACGATCCGTCCGCGCTGCTGCAGATGTTCTGTCAGCAGCCGTGCCTGCGTAGATTTGCCCGTGCCCTCAATGCCTTCGAACGAGATGAAAAGACCCTTCATGCCAGGTCTTCTTTCAATCTCAAGAGCAGCTGGAATATCTTTACTGCCTCCTCTATGGTCCTTGATCCTGTTCCGCAGGAAGGCGTAATGAGCATATGGGAACGGATAAGCTCCTGGGGAATATGCCGTGAAAGGGTGCGCAGGCCTGCCTGAAATCTCTCACGGATAGAATCAGGATCTTCTCCCTGAATGGCATCTGATGTCGGCACAATACCCCAGGCAAAGTAGCCGCCCTTTTCAAGAAAGTTCCGGCATTCCTCAGGATACAGGGCAAGGGTGTCCAGGTAGTCATAGGCATCGAAGTTCACGATCTCCGCCCCGCTGTTCATCACCATCGGCCAGTCAGCATTTCCGCATGAATGGATGCCGGCAATGGCCCCTTCCGTCTTGATCGTATTGACCATTTCCCGGAGAAGCCTGAGCGCCTCATCAGTGCTCACGCCGAGATAACTTGAGCTGCCGAGGGCAGAAAGGATTGGCTCGTCAATAAAAACAATGACGTTTTCAGCATGCTGCTTCAGTATATCTATCTGCCAGCGGGTCTTTGCCTGGAGGAGCATGAGAGAGATCTCGCGGAACTCTTCATCAAAGTACACGGGTTTTCCCGTATCGTCTTTCAGTCCGAGCGTGAAGGTGAGCGGCCCGGTAACATGGCCTTTCAGGATGCCGAACCGTCTGCCCCTGATCATCCTCAGAAAGGCATGCAGGCCCTGGGCATAATCCTCGGATATGGCTATTCTGCTTTCCGGCGTACAGCTCTCGTAAAAGCGCTCCAGTTCGTCGGAGACGTTCCTTTCGATCCATATCAGCCGCTTTTCCTGATCGATCTTCAGAAACGGCATGCCTTCGGAGAACTGGGGTATCATGAACTCTTTAAAGGATATATTCGGGAATTGGGGCCAAAACGGTATATCAAAAGAACTGAGTACAAGCCTGCATCCATCAATTGCACTGTGGTGTGGAAGGCTTCCGATCCCTGTTGTCAGGCCTGGTTTTAACATCTATGAATGATACTCTATCAGAGACCATCCTTTCAAAGTCTTTTTCCTGAAAAGGGTATAATGAAATATGAAGGGACTTCTCATATTTCTGCTCCTTCTGCCATCTCTCGCAGCAGCCTTTATGTCTGACGATGAGCTCGCAGTCCTTCAGCGGACCTCAGCAGGCTGGTCAACAGGAGAGAGGATAGCCTTCTGGGCAGAGCAGTTCATCAACACGCCGTATGACCCTGATCCTTTTGGTGAATATGTGAGAAATAATGTCCTTGTTGCTGATGATCGGGTTGACTGCATGTACCATGCGTTCAGATCGGTTGAACTTGCCCTGGGAAAGGATCCTGCTGACTCGTTAACCGTGGCCCTTGACAAGCGCTTTCATGGAAAGGGCCTTGTTGAGAACGGGAAGGTCAGCAACTATGCAGATAGATTCAGATATGGCGAGGACATGATCGAAAGCGGGAAATGGGGCAGGGAGATTACATCAGAGCTTGGAGGGACCGTCATGATCAAGGGCGCGCGGGGCAGGGAGCGCGTTGTCATGATACGGAAGCACAATATTCCGGACGTGCAGGGCAGACTCCGGAACGGTGACCTTGTTTTTTTTGTCAAGGACCCGAAAAAAAGGGTCTCAGGAGAGATCATCGGGCATATCGGCATTATTAAGATCGAGGAAGAAAAGACATATCTCGTGAGTGCTTTTGGCAGAAAAAACAGAGGAGGAACCGTGAGAAAGGTCCTCTTATCAGACTACAGTACAGGAATGCCGTTTGCCGGGATACGGGTATCCCGCCTGGAATAAGCATGCACTGTCCAGAATACGATATGGTCTATTGGAACAGACAGGACTGATTATTTGTTCCTCCTCTGATGCTTGGTCTTCCTGAGCAGCTTCTTATGTTTATGCTTGCTCATCTTCTTTTTGCGCCACTTGACTACGCTTCCCACACACTCACCTCCTTTTATTCGATTTTAACGTATTACAGCCAGCAGCAGAGCGAGAAAAACTGCCCATCTATCCCTTTACTGCGCAATAATCCCTATCTGCCCGTTTCTTAAATTCTCTTGCCTGGTCAATGAAGGCTTCAAGCTGTATCTCGGTAGTCAGAGACTCTGTCCCATCGTAGGGTATGCTCAAGCACGGGATCTTATGATTATTCTTGACCCCTCGCAGAAGTGCATTGACTATCGTGCCCGGCATGCAGCCAAAAGGCATTGCATTGACAATGCCTGAAGCCCCTCTCCTGATAAGGTCAATACTTTTCCCGATGCTCAGGATGGCCTCGCCTTCAAAGGTCGGGTGGATATAGGGGCGCGCATTCTGCATAACTGTCCGTGTGTCAGGTTCATGCAGCGTGCGCAGAAAGCCCGAAAAAAGCCTTCCCAATCTATGTTCTACCCTCTTTTGAAAGAACCTCTTTGACAGAAGAGTAATCATACCAGACAGGTCTTTTTTAATCAAGACCTTGCGGATACCCATGAGGTTGATATAGCTGATCCATTCGTCGACCGGGGTGAGATATGCCTCTCCGCCGAGTGCCTCGATCCTTCTGACAAGATTATCATTGGAGAATCTGTTGGAGCGGACAAAGATCTCGCCGACAATGCCGATGAGGGGTTTTACCTCTTTTTGGACAGGGATGCCCTCAAATTCCCGCCGCGCTGTCTTCAATACTTCTTCAATGTTCCCGTTTCTTGTGCTGAGCGTTCTGCGCAGCACAAGCAGATGTTTCTGATAGGTACGGTCAGTTAACCCTTTTTCTTTTTCATAGGGTCTTGTCTCAAGAAGACATTTTCTGAGAAGGCTTATGGACACTACGCCCTCCCAGACCCTCATTGCATACCCTTTCCCTGCCAGACCAAGGTGCTTATAAAAATGCTCGTCCTGATTTGGCGAAAAGACCGGAAGATCTTCCATGCCAAGATCACGGATCACCTGCCTTTGGAAGATATTATACTGACCGAACCGGCAGGGGCCTGTGCCCGACGGCATAAAGAAAGCCGACCGTTTCGGATCAAATCCAGGTTCCAGGGCCTTCTTTATCATATCCCCGGTTGTTACTGCGCAGGGATAGCATTCCTTTCCTGATACGAACCTCCTGCCCAGATCAACGGACTCCTGGCTTGACTCCGGGAGCACTTCTGCCGCGGTGCCGCAATACGAGAATGCAGCTGCGATCGCAAAGGCATGGTCAGACATAGGCGGAATATAAACGGTTCGGGAGGCGTCGTGCTTAATGTGTGATGGGCTGATCTTCTGAATGCTCTTCGTATGCTTCCTGATCGCGGCTGCTGCATCGCGGTTCTGAATGCTGTCGAGAAAGGCCTCGCACCGCGTTATTGCCCCTGCATCAGCACTGTGAGCATCAAGTTCAAGATGGAGATAGGATTTCCCTGCCATCTCTTCTTCAAAGAACTTCAGAATGAAGGAGTCCGGGCCGCAGGAAAAGTTGCCGATATAGACGGCATCAAGGAGCGGGTTAGAGGCTATGATCCTGCCTGCGCTGAGGATCCGCTGCCCGGCTCTCCAATACATATTGGGCCAGTCTTTTCTTATTTCCTCCTGCTGGAGCGGCAGAAAATCCATCGGAATGGTGAGCACGCCGAGGTTACCGATCTTTTTCGGGATGTCAAGGTTCATGCCCTTATCAAAAGAATTGTACGCTCTTCCGACGATAACAAGGGCTTTATCATTCAGGGATTCGAGGACTTCCCTTCCTTTTTCCTTTATCGTTTGCACAAAGGCTTCCTGCATCTTGTTTGCGGCAGCCATGGCTGACGATATCTCGGCAGAGGAGATCTTGAACTGCTTCAGGCTTTGCCGGAGTTCCTGCTTAAGGTTATTCTTTCCCCTGGACAGCCTGACCGCAGGCATGATGAAGGTTGTGTCAGGAAAAGCGGTCTTTGCCATGTAGGGTATGGCCTGGGTATAAGGACAGGCAAGGCCGGACTTTGCAGGGTCAATATCAGCATTCAGATCAATAAAACTCGGTACAAGAACAGCATCCACCTCTTCCTGTATGAGATGAGCGATGTGGCCATGCGCTGCCTTTACAGGGAAACATGTCTCTGCAAGGATGGTCTCATTGCCAAGGTCAATAATACTCCTTTCTGCCCGTGGAGAAACGACAACCTCGAAGCCGAGTTCCCATAAGAGTGTTGTCCAGTAGGGCAGAAGATCGTGGAAATAGAAGATAAAGGGAATGCCGATCCTGCCACGTGAAGCGTGATGCTTGAAACGTGATGCGGTTTTCTTTGTTGACTCGTTACGCTTTACGTATAACGCCTTACGGTCGATATGCGCCTGCCAGAGCATCTCATCCCTGAATGCGAAGAGGTCAGGCAAGTCCGCTCTGACCGGCTTTTTTCTTACATCATATTTTTCGCATCTGCCGCCGTAATAGAGATGATCCTTCACGCCCTGCACGTTTATGCGGTTGATCTCACAGATATTTGAACAGCCTTTGCACGCAAAGGACGTTATCTCGTACGGGAGCTGTGAGGCCTCAAAGCCTTTAAAGGACGTTCGGAGTTCAGGGTTCGGAGTTTTAAGTTTTCCTTCTGACTGCTGATAGCTGACTGCTGATAACTGATTTGATATATGTTCTCTTGCTATCAGTGCCATGCCGATGGCGCCGGTAACGTCATGATGCTCCGGCACAATGACTTTTTTACCAAGATAATTTTCGAAGGCTGCAACAACCGCCTTATTAAAGGCGACCCCGCCCTGAAAGAATATTTTCTCTCCGATCGGCCGCTTGCAGACCACGCGGTTTATGTAGTTTTGAACTATTGAATACGCGAGCCCTGCGAGAAGTTCCTCTTTCGGCAGACCTCTCTGAAGGTTTGCCATAAGCGAGTTCTCCATGAAGACCGTGCAGCGTTCACCCAGCCTGCAGGGATTTTTTGCGCATAGCGCGATCTCCTGAAATTCAGCCTTGACCGAGATGTTCAGCTTCTCTGCCTGTTCCTCCAAAAAAGAACCTGTTCCTGCGGCGCAGGCCTTGTTCATTTCGAAATCGACGATCACCCCGTTCTTCAGCGCGATATATTTCGAGTCCTGCCCGCCGATCTCGAATATCGTATCAACATCTTTATCGATAAAGGCTGCTGCTGTTGCCTGCGCAGTTATCTCATTTTTTACGATGTCAGCTCCGATGTAATCAGCAATCATATATCTGCCGGAACCGGTCGTTCCGACCCCGGCAATGACGATCCTGTCGCCGATCTCACTGCGTATCTCTTCAAGCCCCTGCTTTACTGCCTCAATGGGTCTGCCCGCTGTCATCAGGTAACGCTTGGCGATCACATTGCAGTTTTCATCTATGATCGCGAGATTTGTGCTGATCGACCCGATATCAACGCCAAGGTAAGTTTTTAAAGGCTGTGATGAGTGATTGGTGATGAGTGATGAGTTCGGTTCAGGCTTTAAGGGTTCTTTATGTTTTGACCCATTACCCTTTACCCGCAACCCATTACGGCTTTCGAGGTGTCTTTTCGCAAAGTCAGCTCCCCGGGCAACAAGAGGGGCGTAGCCCTTTTCCTGCGGTTTTTCAGTATTAATGAAATCTTCCAGAGATGACAGGTCAAAGGCATGAAACCTGCCTGAGTCCAGATCCTTCCATGCTGAACCGATGGCGCCCATGAGCGCGAATTCCTCGGGGATGAACAAGTTGTCAAGAGAGAATATCTCACGAAAGGCCCTTACCATCCCCTTGTTTGCTGCAACGCCGCCCTGGAAAGAGACAGGGTTTTCAAGAATGCGGCCTTTTGCGATAGAGCCCTTGAAATTGCGGGCAACGGCAAAGCAGAGGCCGGCTGCGATATCCTCTACCGGTGTGGCGATCTGCTGCAGATGGATCATGTCAGACTTGGCAAAGACACTGCATCTTCCGGCGATCCTGGGAGGTTTTCGTGACTCAAGGCTGAGCCTGCTGAACTCCTCTATCGAGAGGTTGAGCCGTTCTGCCTGCTGGTCAAGAAACGAGCCGGTGCCTGCTGCACAGACCGAGTTCATCGCAAAGTCTTTTGCTGAGCACGTGTCTTCACCAAGAAATATGAGTTTTGAATCCTCGCCGCCAAGTTCAATGATCGTTCTTACCTTGGGGTAGAGTTTCCGCGTTGCATAGGCATGGGCGACCACTTCGTTGACCGGTGGAATGCCGAGGATCGATCCGATCGATCTTCCGGCAGAACCAGTGAGAGACAGTGATGCGTGATGAGTAATGAGTGACGAGTCCGGTTCCGGTCTTAAGGTTTTTTTATGTTTTAACCCGTTACCCGTTATACATAACCCGTCACGCGTTACGGCCTTCAGGAGTTCGAGCGAGACATGAAGCGGCCTTCCCTTATGACGCAGATAGGCGCTGCCGAGAATGTCTCCCCTGTCATTAAGGATAATGATCTTAACTGCTACAGAACCTGCATCCAGCCCGATATAGTTCATATTTTTAAAGGTTTTTTTGTTGCATTATACCATAAGAATTTGTCAGGTATGAGCTTTTCCCGGGCTGCCAGGGACATACTTAGTAAAAGCTGTTCTCCGCAGCAGAGCTGGAATGGTTGAAACCGGGTTGATGCATTATATATTTTATTCATACTCTTATCTGTAAATTGACATTAAAAAGAATTTCACTGACATAAAATGTCACTTGACTCTGAGTTGTTATCAGAGGTATAGTTTTTAACTTTAAATAACAGCAAGTTATATGATGATTCATTGGCATAGCAGTTGCATATTGTTATAGAGCAACAGGCGAATCAGGCTTTTGGCATTGTGACATTTTGTCACATAATTTTAATCTCAAAGAACAAGGAGGAATCATCATGTATCAGGCAATGTACAATGTTAAGAATCAAAAAGGCTTTACCCTTATCGAACTCCTGATCGTTGTCGCGATCATCGGTATTCTCGCGGCAATCGCTATACCGGGCTATCTCGGTATGCAGGAAAGGTCAAGGAAGGGAGCAGTTACAAGGTCAGCAGCATCGGCTGAGCCGGATGTCCAGGGTTGGCTTTTGGCAGCTGGCAAGGGCCTTGCAGCCGGGACAGGACCTGCAGGGACGCTTGTCGAAGTTGACACCAATGGCAACGGAACCATTGCAACTCCTGACCTGAACAATTCGGCCCTTGGCGCATTGCTTACGGCAACAACCCTTTGCTCTCAGTATGTCAGTGCAAAATGGGCGCTCCAGGGTGAAATGTCCCCGTGGGCTACAACTACAGGAACACTCTGGGTTGACGGCGCTGCTCAACCAGGCAGGATAGCCTGCTCCATAAGCGGTACAGCTGCTGTCATTACGGCACAGGATGCCCAGGGTAACACAATTCATACCAAGTCGGTCTATTCCGACTAATTTTTTCTGCTTGTTGTTTTCGGGTCAGGGCAACCCCCTGACCCGAATTCATTATGACCGATAAAATAATCAAGCGATTACACGCAGTATCATTTTCCCTCATCTTTATTGCATTTTTTTACGGTTATCTCCTTACGCCTCTCTGGGACTATGACTTCTGGTGGCATATAGCCACAGGAAGATATATAGCAACCGAGGGGCATCTGCCCCAATCAGATCCATTTTCGTATACCTCTGTCATGGAGGAGAATAAAAATGTCTTTCCTGAGAGAGAAGTTTTTTTCCTGAAGCAGTACTGGTTTGCCCAAGTCATATTCTATTTTATCTTTTCTCTGTTTGGATCATCCGGCATGATAATTACCCGGTCGCTTCTGCTCCTTCTGACAGTTCTTACTGTCTCTTGGCGGCTTAGGCGAGATGGTGTAAGTTTTTATATTAACTTTGTATTGACTTTTCTGCTGTTTATGCTCAGTCTCAGATCTCTCGGGGAAAGGCCTGTGCTCTTCTCCATGCTATTTACCGCCCTTGTCATATTTCTTCTCGAGGAGTTCAGGGAGAGGAAAGGGCGGTTGTTGTTCCTGCTTGTACCGCTCCTGCTTGTCTGGGCGAATATGCACGGGGCTTTTGTCCTCGGTATCATCATAATCTCTCTTTATATGCTTAGTGAAGCATTGAAATTAGGTCTCCGGCGCTCTGAATTGACACAAAAGGATGCTATAGTCTTCTTTTCAGCCACTCTCATGGCAATTCTTGTTACGTATATCAATCCATGCGGCTGGGATGCTTTTTCTATGTCCCTGAACCCAAAATATGACATATTTCAGAAAGGTATTCAGGAATATATGTCACCTTTGGCTGTTTATAAGGAAAAGATCGGCACTCTTGACTACAACTATGCAGCAATAGCAGCCCTGTTTCCCCTTGTTGTGATAATCAGGAACAGAAGGATGGACCTTGCTCATTTTCTGGTGCTGCTCGGTTTTTTTGTCATGAGCGCAAAGGCCGGCAGGTTCATTTTCTTTTACGGCATCATTGCTTCCATGCTGCTGGGCAAGGAGCTTGGTCCTCTTATAACCGGCTTCATCGAAAAAAGACTTTCTGCTGGAACATATCATAAAATACAGGCCGGATTTGCTCTGGCAGCAATTATTTCGACAGCTCTCTTTGTTGTTGGGCTGTCCTCATCCGGGAAACCGAGACTGAACGTGGCCCGGCAGTGGAGCGTGCCAGAGAAGGCAGTCGATTTTATCGAAAAGAACAAACTGCAGGGGAATATTTTCAATGATTACGGTTATGGTGGGTATCTTGCCTGGAGGCTCTATCCCAATAAGACCTTTATCGACAGCAGGACCCTGAATCTTACGGTTACAAATGAATATGGGTGGGTCATCGATTCTGTAGAAAAAGTCGAGGGCATCAGGACAGCCAACGAAAAAACGCCGCTATGGGAAGGGATTCTGAATCACTACAAGATCAGTTATATGTTTTTGTCGATTACGGATATTTATGGTGGTCTGCATCCAATTATTCTTGACCTTGCGGCAGGTGAGAAATGGGTGCCTGTCTATATTGATAAGATTAGTATCATCTTTGTCAAAAACATCGATGCGAACAGAGAGATAATTTCGGAGTATAAGATGGCCGATGATTATGTGTATAATGTCCTCATATACAAGCTCGCAGCATTGACACAGGGAGACCGCATTAATCCACGTTCTCTTGTTTCACTCGGAAAACTTTTCTCAAAGGTTGGCCGCGTTGACGATGCGGTGAAGGCATACCGCTTGGCCGCTGAACGCCTACATGACCCTGATTTGATGAAGAGAATTGAACAGATGGATGCTATAATTGCTCAGCAGGGCACTGCAGGCGGCAAGGAGAACCGCAGCCCTCAAGAAAGAGATAATGAAAAAAGCATGGCTGAATAAAAATGTCTTTGTGACAGGATGCACAGGACTATTGGGGTCCTGGCTTGCTGAGAATTTACTCGACCAGGGAGCGAACGTGATCGCACTTATGCGTGACCACGTCCCTTATTCAAGAGTAAGCAGGGAAGGGATTGCAGACAAGATCGCTGCAATATCAGGGAACCTTGAGGATATGGCAGTTGTTGAGCGCGCGTTAAATGAATATGAAATAGATACGGTGTTCCACCTTGGTGCACAGACGATCGTTCCGATTGCTAACAATAATCCTCTTTCTACGTTTGAGTCAAATATCAGGGGAACCTGGGTTTTGCTCGAAGCCTGCAGACGGAACAGGCGTGTAAAGAAGATAGTGGTAGCATCGAGCGACAAGGCATACGGCGATCAGGAGCATCTTCCTTATCGTGAAGATATGCCGCTCAGGGGAAGGAATCCCTATGATGTATCGAAAAGCTGTGCGGATCTCATTTCCCAGATGTATTTTCATTCCTATGGCCTGCCGGTCTGTGTCACGCGGTGCGGGAATCTTTTCGGTGGCGGCGACCTTAACTTTAACAGGATAGTGCCGGGGACCATACGGTCAGTTCTTTTCGGCGAGCAGCCGGTGATCAGGAGCGACGGCAGTTTTGTAAGGGATTATTTTTATGTGAGAGACGCTGCCGAAGCGTATATCCTTCTTGCAGAGCAGATGGAAGACCCGGGGCTCTGGGGGCATGCATTTAACTTTGGCAATGATGAGCCGATAACAGTACTCGAAATTGTGAAGGAGATCCTTTCGGCCATGGACGCCGCAGGTCCGGCCCCATTGGTGCTTAATCAGGCAAACAGTGAGATTCACAAACAGTATCTTTCGTCGGAGAAGGCGCGCACCATGCTCCGCTGGTCCCCGTCCTTTTCTCTTCAGAAGGGGCTCAGAGAAACGGTCGATTGGTACAAGGCTTTTTTCAGTTCAACATAATAGCTCATGGATAAGGACTATGTTTCGCTCTATCACGCCCTGGAGGAGTCGCATTGGTGGTTTGTCGGCCGGCGTGATATGGTATGGCGGCTTCTCAAAGATCTTGACAGGAACTTGTCGATCCTTGAGGTCGGTTGTTCCGGTGGGCCTCTTATCCGTCTGCTGCAGAGGGAAGGGTTTGCAAAGGTGGCCGGGATCGATATCAATGAATGCTCTGTGCAGCTCTGCAGGAGCCTTGGGGACGCCGCAGTGAAGGTAGCCGATGGATGTTCCACAGGGTTCAGCGACGAACAGTTTGACGTTGTGGTCGCTTCGGATGTGCTTGAACATATTGAGGACCCTGTCCAGGGACTGAGAGAATGGTCGAGAATACTGAGGCCAAAGGGTATTGTGCTAGTGTTTGTGCCTGCTTTTCAATTTCTCTGGAGCCGGCATGACGAAGTCAATCGTCATTACCGGCGGTACACAAAACAGGAGATCGTAACCCTTTTGGAACAGGCCGATTTTTATATTGAACGCGCAGCATACTGGAATTTTTGCTTTTTCTTTCCTGCATTGCTTGTTCGCACCATGCGAAGGATATTCAGCAGGCAACAGGGTGAAAAAGAGGGGAGCGATCTGACCGCATCAGGCAGCATCGTAAACAGAATATTTGAAGCGGTGCTCAAGGCTGAAAACAGTTTGCTGGCAGCAGGACTGAACTTTCCCTTTGGGCTCAGTCTGTTTGCGATCGCAAGGAAGCCATGAGAAGAATAGGTCTTTTATCAATTGTTGTCCCCTGCCACAATGAAGAAGAGATCGTGCACGGTACACATAGAAGGCTGTCTGATATTATGGCCGGTCTGCTTTCGCGGGGGACAATATCGGGGTACGAACTTGTTTTTGTTGATAATGGGTCCACAGACCGAACGCTGAACGAATTGAAGGCCCTTTTTGATCAGGACCCGCATCTGAGGATCATATCGCTGAGAAGAAACTTCGGTTTTCAGGGATCGCTCTCAGCAGGCCTGTATCATGCAAAGGGTGATGCCGTGGTGACCATAGACGCAGACCTTCAGGATCCGCCGGAAAAGATAGAAGAAATGATCGGCCATTATGAGCAGGGACACGACCTTGTGCTTGGTGTCAGAAGATCCCGGGAAAAGGACTCTTTCTTTAAAAGATTTTTTGCCGAGAGCTACTACCGGCTTCTCAAGCTTCTCGGGGTGAACATTGTCTATAACCACGGTGACTTCAGGCTCATGTCACGATCACTCCTGGCTGAGTTCAATGCCCTGCCCGAGCGAAACCGGCTTATCAGGGCAATGATCCTGCAGCTGGAATCCAGGTATGCTGTTGTCTCGTATGAAAGGGAGAAGAGGACCGCAGGAGAATCCAAGTTTACGATCAGTTCTCTCTTCTCGCTCAGCCTTGACGGCATTGTTTCCTTTACCTATATTCCCCTTCGCTTCGCATCTATTGCCGGCATTGTATCCGCTTTTATTGCTGCTGCCGGAAGTTTCTGGGTACTGTATATCAAGTTATTCACTGACAAATTCATACCCGGCTGGGCCTCTATTCTCCTGCCTGTTTTGGCTGTCGGAGGTATCCAGTTATTCGCTCTGGGCATAATCGGAGAGTACATTGGGAGGCTCTATGTCGAGGTGAAGCAGCGCCCCATGTTTGTTGTACGCGAGGAATTTTCACATTCTTCCCGCTCAGCGGACACAGGGAAGGCAGAGGAGAGAACGCATGAAGAATAACGACATCCCTGTGGTGATCCTGGCTGGAGGCTTCGGCACGCGGCTGAGAGAACAGACAGAGTTCATACCCAAGCCTATGGTCCCTGTAGGGGGAAAGCCGATACTCTGGCATATCATGAAGTTATATGCCCATCATGGGTTCCGGCGTTTCATCATCTGTCTGGGCTATAAAGGCGAGATCATCAAGGAATATTTTTTCCATTATCGGATGAGGATCCATGATTTCACCATCGATCTCGCTAAAGAGGAGAGTATTGTTTTTCACCATTCAGGTGCCAGGGATGACTGGGAAGTGACCCTTGCAGACACCGGGCTTAAGGCAATGACCGGAGCCCGCATAAAGAACATCGAAAAGTATATCAACTCTGACCTGTTCCTTCTGACCTATGGCGATGGCGTGTCTGATGTTGATGTGCGCAAGACCGTTGACTTTCACCTCTCGCACGGGAAAGTGGCGACCGTAACCGGTGTAAGGCCACCTTCAAGGTTTGGGGAGCTGGTCATTGAGGGCGACCGCGTTGCTGAATTCGGGGAGAAGCCGCAGGCCGGCGATGGCGTTATCAATGGCGGCTTTTTTGTCTTGAGCAAAGGTGTCTTTAACTACCTTTCTTCTGATGATGATTGTGTCTTTGAGAAAGAGCCCCTTGAAAGACTTGCGAAAGACCGGAATCTCATGGTTTACCACCACCCAGGATTCTGGCAGTGCATGGATACGCTCCGCGATATGGACCTTCTGAACCGCCTCTGCGAGAGCGGAGATGCACCCTGGAAAGTATGGAATGACGCATAGTCAGCTGTTTGCCGGCATACCGGTCCTGGTGACCGGTGCAAACGGTTTTATCGGGTCCCATCTGAGCCGGTATCTGGTCAATCTTAATGCCGATGTCCATCTCTTTCTGAGGGAAGGTTGTGATATGACAAGGATTCGGGACATCGAACCACGAGTGCGGATCTGGCGCGGCGATATGGTGAATTTTCATTCACTTCTGGGCTGTTTTAGTGCTGCTGCCCCGAAGCTCATCTTCCATCTTGCCGCAGTTCTTAATGTCAGCAGGGACATCCGATTGTTGAATTCAGCACTCGATACAAACTTCCAGGGAACGCTGAACCTCTTCAGGGCGGTCCAGAAAACAGGCATTTCTCCTGATTGCATAATAAACACCGGAAGTTCGGAAGAATACGGCTCAGGAGCAGCGCCTTTTGAGGAATCTCAAAGGGAAATGCCGGTTTCGCCATACTCGGTCAGCAAGGTGGCGGCAACGCATCTTGGTCAGATGCTGTACAGGACATCCGGTCTGCCTGTTGTAACGCTCAGACCATTTCTCGTATACGGTCCCGGACAGAGTACGAATATGTTTATCCCCTCATTGATCCGGCACTGCCTCGAAAAAAAGGACTTCAGCATGACCGAAGGAGATCAGACAAGGGATTTTGTATATGTGGATGACGTCGTTGATGCATATGCACGAGCTGCTGTAAGCAGACTGGCGGCAGGAGAGGTAATCAATGTCGGCAGCGGAATAGAGAATCAGATCAGGCACGTTGCCGAGCAGGTAGTACATAAAATGGGATCTCCTGTCAGACTGATGATCGGGGCACTGCAGAAAAGAACTGGAGAGGCAGATCATTTCTTCTGCGATAATAGCAAAGCGCGGGAGGTCCTTGGTTGGGCCCCTTTGATCTCACTTGACGATGGCCTTGACAGAACAATTCAGTGGTATCAGCATAGTTTTCTGGAGAGTATCCGATAGTTGTGGTATAGGGGATTAGGCTGAAGTATGGTAACATTAGCAATAATGTTAGCTTGCAGACAGAGATATATTGAGAAGGAGAAATAGCTATGAACAAGAAAGGTTTTACCCTGATCGAGCTTCTGATTGTAGTAGCGATTATCGGCATTCTTGCGGCTATTGCTATCCCCGGCTATTTAGGGATGCAGAGGAGGGCAGCGAGGACAGAGGCATACACGAACCTCGAGAACTTGCGGCTTCTTGAAGAGCAGTACTTTGCAGAAAATGGTTGTTATTACCGTCCGGCAGGGGTGTGTACAACCCTGGCGAACATGAACCTGGCGGCCATTCAGGTATTTCTTCCAAGATTTACTCCGGGAACTAGCCTGCAGTATGATTATACCTTGTCAACGACGGGAGTGGCTGCTGCAGGCTTTACTGCGAGGGCTCAGGGTAGAGCCGGGACAAGAGTTGCAGGCGATGACTTTACGATCGACAATAATAACAACAGAAACTTCTAATGGCTTTTTCATTGCCCCCTGAGCAGAGCCGTAAGATCGGCTCTGCAGCCTTAGGGCTTATTGGGCTCCTGCTTCTCGGTTTTCTTATCTATAGCAATGTAGTAAAGGCCCCCTTTATTTTTGATGACAGGGGCATCATTACTGAGAATCAGACGATAAAGAGCCTGCCGATAACCCTGCGGAATTTTTCCGGCAGTCGGTATGTTGGGTACCTGAGCTTTGCACTGAATTACGCTTATGGCGGTCTCGCTGTTCAGGGATATCACCTGACAAATATCGGTATTCACATTGCCAATGCGCTGATATTGTTTATTTTTATATGTCTTTTTTGCTCCACTCCGGAGATTCAAAGGGCGTATTCTTCGAAGGACTTTCTCGCATTTTCCTCTGTATTTATTTTTCTTGTGCAGCCAATACAGACCCAGGCGGTTTCGTATATTTCCCAACGTTTTACTTCTCTTGCCACTCTTTTCTACCTCACTTCATTGATCTTTTATATAAAAGCAAGACTCTGCCAGACAGGGGCCGAGGAAAAGCGATTTTTTAAAATAATAGGTTTTTTTTCAGTCTCGCTTCTTTCAGCTGTTTTGGCCATGAAGACAAAACAGATAGCATTTACGATCCCGATTATGGCCTTTCTGTGTGAGATATATTTCTTTGGTTTCAGGGATAAGAACAAAAAGATACGGGGCAGTATCAAGGCTTTTCTTCTGTTTCTCGTGCCGGTGGGGGTTGTGTTGTCGGGGGTGATCATTGCCGGAAAATCTCTTGGCGATGCAGCTTCATCGCTTGATTCGCTTTCACGGGAAACCGTGCAGATCTCAAGGAGCGAATATCTCCTGACCCAGTTCAAGGTTGTCACTACATATCTCAGGCTTATGTTCCTTCCGATGAACCAGAACCTGGATTATGATTATCCTGTATCAACCACCCTATTTTCGCGGGACATGATCCTGCCTCTTGTTGTTCTCGGATCCCTTGTTTTTGTTGCGGGCGCTGCCTATAAAAGAGTGAGGCTTCTGTCGTTCGGTATTGCATGGTTCTTTGTTGCACTTTTAGTGGAGTCAAGCGTAATACCCATACGCGACGTTATTAATGAACACAGGATGTATCTGCCTTCAGTAGGATTATGCATCGCCTCAGTGGCTGCGGTTGACAGAGCGGTGCAGCACCAAAGGGGTAAGATAGGGCTGGTCGTCATGATCATAGTCTTTCTTGCTGTCGGGACAATGAACAGAAACCGTGTCTGGCAGGCGCCCGGGAGTCTATGGAGTGACGTTATCTCTAAGTCGCCGAACAATGCAAGGGCTTACAATAACCTTGGTATTGTGTACAAGGAACAGAAGTTTTACGGAACAGCCAACGAGCTTTTTGAGAAGGCGCTTCAGGCGGACAAAAACTATACTGCAGTGTACTACAACCTTGGAGACGTACAATATTGGCTTGGTAATTACGAGAAGGCCCTTGAATATCTCGATATGGCCATGAAGGGGAAAAAAGACAGGCTTCTTCATGTTGATATTCTGAACAAGATGGGGCGGACCTATGGCGCGATGGGCCGGAGGGAACTGGCAATCGACAGCTTTCAAAAGGCTATAGAGATTAACCCCTTATCTCCTGTCTTCAGAAACAATCTGGCCGTGCAGTATATCAAGGCTGAACGCTTTGATGAAGCCATTGCCACGCTTGAGCAGGCACTGGTCTATGCGCCCCATGAAGACTATCTTTTTCTTAACCTTGCCAATGCCTATGCAGGCAAGGGAGATGAGACGAAGAGAACGATAATGTTAGAAAAAGCCCGGCAGATAAAAAGAGCACAGCAGCCGTAGCATTCAGCAGTATTCAGCCGCCATCAGCTTCTTTAGCATGCGTGAGCCTATGCTACAATAACAGGATGTCCACGCAGGAACTGATCATTGAAGGCGCCCGGCAGAACAATCTCAGAAACATAAGCCTTTGCATTCCCCATAACAAGGTCATTGCAGTGACCGGGGTCTCCGGTTCAGGAAAATCGTCACTGGCCTTTGATACGATCTTTGCCGAAGGCCAGTGGAGGTTTATTGAATCCCTCTCCTCCTATGCCAGGTTATTCCTCGAAAAGCTGGACAGGCCTGATGTTGACGCGATCCTGAACATACGCCCGGCGATAGCGCTTGAGCAGAAGAATTCCATTCGTGGTTCGCGCTCGACCGTCGGCACGCTTACAGAGCTGTACGATCTCTTCAGGGTCCTCTTTGCAAAGGTCTCAACCCCTTATTGCCCGCAGTGCGGCAAGGAGATACGAAAATGGGATCCATCGCAGATATCCGCAGAGCTTGCAGAAAAATACGCGGGTCAGAAGGCATTCATCCTCTTTGATACGAAAGAGCCGCCTGAAGAGATGAAAAGAAAAGGCTTTTTCAGGGCATGGAAGGACGGGGAGATCACAGAACCCGGCCCTGACCTGCAGTCAGACGGCAATCTCACGATCGTGCTTGACCGGCTTGTTATTAAAGATGAGCCGAGGCTTTCCGATTCCGTAGAAACTGCATGGAGAGAAGGCCGGGGCAGCATGAAGGTCTCGATCATAAGCGGTCAGTCATCAGTAGTCAGTCATCAGCAATCAGTCATCAGCAATCAGCAGTCAACAGACAATACTATTGCGTTGAAATTTTCATCAGAGCATGCGTGTGAGGACTGCGGCATTGTCTTGCCGGAGCCGTCGCCTCTCCTCTTCTCATTCAACCACCCGATTGGCGCATGCCCTGTCTGTAAAGGCTTTGGCGATACGCTCCAGTATGACGAGGATCTCATTGTTCCTGACAGAAATCTCTCTCTTGCAAAAGGGGCAGTGGACCCCTGGAACAAGCCTGCAGCAAAGTGGTGGAGAAAACAGCTTCTTGCAAAGGGGAAGAAGGCAGGTCTTGATCTTCATAAACCGTATGCTGACCTCATGCCCGAAGAAAAGGACATACTGTTTAAGGGGGTCAAAGGGTTCCATGGCATCGATGCTTTTTTTGATGAGCTTGAAGGGTGGAGGTACAAGCTCCATGTGCGGGTATTCCTCTCACGATACCGAAGGTCAGCCACCTGTCATGCGTGCGGAGGAAAGAGATTAAAGAAAGAGGTCCTCTCGCATAAAGTTTCCGGTCTGGATATTGCCGAACTGTCTGCCATGCCGGTCACTATGCTTTCTCAGTTTTTTGCAGATATCGATCTTTCTCCCTTCAGGCGGGAGATGGCAAAGGAACTGCTGAGGCAGATAGCCATGAAGCTCGAATATCTCGAAAAGGTGGGGCTTGGATACCTCACGCTCAACCGGTATGGAAAGACCCTTTCCGGGGGTGAATATCAGCGCATCAATCTTTCAAATCAGCTTGCGTCAGTCCTTACAGGAACGCTCTATGTGCTCGATGAGCCTACCATCGGTCTTCATGCGAGAGACACGGACAGGATTGCAGGCATATTGAAGCAGCTTGCAGAATTGGGCAACACGGTCATCGTTGTTGAGCATGACAGAAGCATCATCGAGGCGTCTGCATGGATGATCGAGCTTGGCCCTGGCGGAGGCCACAGGGGGGGCAATGTAGTCTTCTCCGGACCCTTGCAGGATTTCCTTAAGGCTGATACGCTTACTGCGCGGTACCTGCGCAACGAGGAGAAGGTCCGGCTTCCGTCAAAGAGAAGGTCCTTCTCCGGAGACCTGTTGATGCTGTGCAATGCCAGCGGCAATAACCTCAAGGGCCTGGATCTGAATATCCCCCTGAAAAGATTGATCGCAGTCACCGGCGTTTCCGGCTCAGGCAAGAGCAGCCTTGTTGTCGAGACCTTGTACCGGGGTCTCGCCCGCCACTTCAGGATCGGCAATGAGCAGCCGCTTCCGTATGATGAGCTGAGGGGTGCAGAGCAGCTGAAAGGGATAAGACTCATTGATCAATCGCCGATCGGCAAGAGTCCGCGTTCAAACCCCGCAACCTATCTCAAGGTCTTTGACCATATCAGAAAGATATTTGCCCAGCAAAAAGAAGCAAAGGCACACGGCTATGAGCCTGGATTCTTTTCCTTTAATGTTGCAGGCGGAAGATGTGAGACGTGCAAGGGCGGCGGGTATGAGCTTATGGAGATGTTTTTTTTCGAGGATCTCTATATAACCTGTGAGAAGTGCTCCGGCAAGCGGTACAGGCCAGAGGCGCTTCGCGTGACCTTCAGGGAGAAGAATATCTACGATATTCTGAACCTTACGGTGGAGGAGGCGATAGAGCTGTTCAGGGAATACTCTGCCATAACAGCAAAGCTTACTTTGCTTATGGAAACCGGGCTTGGATATCTCCGCCTTGGGCAGTCTGCTACAACGCTTTCAGGGGGAGAGGCCCAGAGACTCAAGATCTGCGCGGAGTTGCAGAAGACAGGGATCAGGGATCAGGGACCAGGGGTCAGTAAAGTCAAACCCAAAATCCCAATCCCTAACCCCGGGTTTTTGTACATTCTTGACGAACCGACGGTCGGGCTTCATTTTGAGGATGTGAAGGCCCTGCTTCATATTCTGAACAGGCTTGTCGAGGCAGGTAACACGGTTGTTGTGATCGAACACAATCTCGATGTTATCAGGGCAGCTGACTGGGTTGTTGACATCGGCCCGGAAGGCGGCGATCAGGGCGGCAGGATCGTGTTTGAGGGCACCCCCGATGAACTGGTGAAAGATAAGAAGTCATATACAGGCATATATCTGAAAAAATATGGCTGATGTGCCAGTCAAGTATTATTAACGCGCCAGTTAAATGCCTTAATTTTGTCATTCCGGCTTGCTTGTGCCCGACGTTTGGGTATCCGGAATCTTTCTTTGTTTTCGACGTATTATGCCGTCCGATCCCTGACAAGCGAGGATGACGCCTTGCGATATTATATTGGCGGGTTAATAGCTGAAACAGCTTATTTGCCCGACTGCCATCATTCAATATCTTGTTGTTAAATTAACCGGCTTATCGTAAAATTACCGCAGTATCTTGGCCAATTGGAGGTGTAATGCCGACCATTGCAATGTTTTATGGGATCATAGTTCGCATGTATTGTTCACCGGGCGAGCATAATCCGCCTCATTTTCATGCGTACTATCAGGACTACAAGGCTGTTATTGACATACGGAGATGTGAATTGTCAGATGGAGAGTTGCCCGCCAGACAACTGAAGCTCGTTCAGGCATGGGCAGAAATACACAAAGATGAGTTGCTGGCCGATTGGGAATTGGCGTCTAAAGGCGAACTGCCGTTTCCTATTGAACCGTTGAAATAAAGGAGACAATCATGTATATGCCTGTGAAGAGAGTTAACCCATTAAACGATTACAAGTTGCAGCTTACCTTTGGCGACAATGAAGAAAGGGTGTTTGATATGGCGCCGTATTTGAGCGTAGGGAAATTCGCGGAGTTGAGGGACATTTCCGTTTTTAATTCGGTCACCGTCAAATTCGACACCATAGAGTGGGCAAATCATCTGGACATGGACCCGGAGTTTTTGTATGAAAAGAGTGTAGGAATTGAACAGGTGAAAGTGTAATAAATGCCCTGCACAAGAAGCTTTACATTATCATAGAGAGAATAAGTTTCTTAAATGAAGAACAGCCAAGGGCGGCAATATTGATCCGCAGCACATGTCGCAGCTTCAACCTGGCATTGCAAAGACCCGGCTGCAAAACGCATCACGCCCTATTGATATCAGAACCTGGTCGCCGTAGCTTTTGCGACTTTCCTTTTGTGGCTCGATATAGGCTGAGATAATATGTTCCCCTATAAAGACGACAATCCGACAAATACGTTTCCCTTTGTTACCATAGGCATTATTGGCTTGAACATTCTCGTTTTCCTGCTTCAGCTCATCTCAGACGTTGACGGCAAGCGCATTGTCTATGCGTATGGCGCTATTCCGCAGAACATTGTTTCTCTTGAATCTACCCAGCCCATACATCCCCTGCTTACGATATTCACCTCAATGTTCATGCATGGTGGCGTCTTCCATATCTTCGGTAATATGCTCTACCTCTGGATCTTCGGTAATAATATTGAGGACAGGCTCGGCCACGTCAGGTTTATCCTGTTCTATCTGTTTTGCGGGATTGTGGCTGCCCTGTCCCATACAATGGCCGCAGCCGGCTCGGGTGTGCCGATGATCGGCGCAAGCGGTGCGGTTTCGGGTGTGCTTGGAGCCTACCTTCTGCTTTTTCCGATGGCGCGGATACATACGATCATCTTTCTCGGTTTTTTTGTGCAGACCGTGCAGATCCCTGCCTTGATAGTTATAGGGTTTTGGGCTATTATACAGGTTGTAAATGGCTTGATAACGCAGGGAATGGCGAGTCAGGGAGGTATTGCCTGGTTTGCACATGCAGGCGGATTCCTAGCAGGTCTTATCACCATTAAACTGTGGCAGCCAAGGAGGTCCAGCACGTGGTAGTTGTATGTCCAAAATGCAAGACAAGGCTGAAGGTTGACGAGACAAAGCTTTCTCCTCAGGGCTCGAGGTTCAAGTGCCCTAAGTGTAGCACAGTCCTTGTTATTAAAAAGCCTGCTGTCCAGGGGAAAAAGTCATTAGATCACAAAAAGATCCTCCTCGCGCATTCCAGCGCATCGGTGGTCGAGAATATAACGAAACTTCTTGTCGGGGAGGGATATACGGTCGTTACGTCTGCTGATGGCATAGATGCCATGGTGACGGCATTGAAGGAGCTGCCGGCATTCGGCATCATAGAGGTTGCGCTGCCGAAGATCTACGGATTCGAGGTCTGCAAGAAACTGAAGTCGCGGCCTGAAACCAGAGAGATGAAGCTTATCCTTGTGCCTTCGATATATGACAAGACAAAGTACAGAAGAGAGCCGGTATCTCTTTATGGCGCTGACGATTATATCGAGGAGCATGACCTTTCTGTCAGGCTGATCGAGTCGATCAACCGGATAAAGAGCGGTGCTCCTGCAGAACCTCAAAAACCTGAAATGCAGACGCAGCCCGCAGCCGCTGCTCCGCAAGCACCGCAGCCCCAGACAATAAGGAATGCAGATGCTCCGGTCAGGGAAGAGTTGACGACCCCGACTCCGGGATCAGCAGCGCCAGCAGCAGATCTGAAGACGGATGAGTCGGTTGAAAAGGCAAGAAGGCTTTCCCGCACGATAATTAATGATATCTATCTCTATAATTCTGCCAAGGTTGATGAGGCTGTCAGGCGTGGTGATTTCTACGCGGTTTTTGGATCCGAGGTGAAAGAAGGCTTTAAGCTTTACGAAAGCAGAATACCTCAGGAGATAAGGGCAAAAGCCGATTTTTATCGCGAAGCCATAGATAACTTTCTGGTTGCAAAGAAAAAATCACTTTCGCAGTAATCTATAAAAAAAAGAAGTATTTTAGAGAAAATCAGAGAAAAAACCTATTTTTCTGCTTTTTCGTTCTGCAATTGGCCTTGCTATAATCAATCAAATCAAGTTATATTAGCACTCACCGGCATTGAGTGCTAATAACCCCAAAAATCTTATTATTAAGGAAAGGAGAAATGCTTATGAAATTTAAGCCATTGAAGGAAAGGGTATTTGTATCCTACTCTGAAGAAGGAGAAAAAACAGCAGGCGGGATTTATATCCCTGATTCTGCCAAAGAAAAGCCCCAGAAAGGCAAGGTTGAGGCTGTCGGTTCGGAAGTGAAAGAACTGAAGGTCGGCAACATCATCCTTTTTGACAAATATTCAGGCTCCAAGGTAAATATTGACGGAACTGACTATCTGATCGTAAAAGAAGAAGACATACTCGGCATCGTAGAATAACTAAAATCCAAACACAATTTTTCAGGAGGAAATGACATATGGCAAAACAGCTTCTTTTTGATGAGGCAGCAAGGAGATCGATGCTGAAGGGCGTCACTCAGCTTACGGATGCAGTAAAGGCAACGCTCGGCCCCAAGGGCAAGAACGTTGTGATCGACAAGAAATACGGTGCGCCGACCATTACCAAGGACGGTGTTACGGTTGCAAAAGAGATCGAACTCAAGGATCCTTTCGAGAATATGGGAGCACAGCTTGTCCGTGAGGTGGCCAGCAAGACCTCGGATGTTGCCGGCGACGGCACAACCACTGCGACAGTCCTCGCATACGCAATCTACAGCGGCGGCATCAAGCACGTTGTTGCAGGTTCAAACCCCATGGATATCAAGAGGGGCATCGAGACGGCCGTAGAATCTATTGTAGGGGAACTCAAGAAGATCAGCCGGCCTGTTCAGGACAAGAAAGAGATAGCTCAGGTAGGTACCATTTCCGCGAATAATGACTCCACCATCGGCGAACTGATCGCAGATGCCATGGATAAGGTCGGCAAGGACGGCGTTATCACCGTTGAGGAGGCAAAGAGCATGACAACGTCCCTCGATGTTGTTGAGGGAATGCAGTTTGACAGGGGATACAGCTCACCCTATTTCGTGACCGATCCGGAGAGGATGGAATGCAACCTTGACGATGCATTCATTCTGATCAACGAGAAGAAGATCTCCTCCATGAAGGATCTGCTTCCGATCCTCGAACAGACAGCTAAGATGGGCAAGCCGCTCATGATCATTGCAGAAGAGGTCGAAGGCGAAGCCCTTGCTACCCTTGTTGTGAACAAACTGAGGGGCACGATTCAGATATGCGCGGTCAAGGCTCCGGGATTTGGCGACAGGAGAAAGGCAATGCTTGAGGATCTCGCTATCCTTACCGGCGGGACCGTTATTTCCGAGGACCTCGGCATCAAGCTTGAGACCGTTAAGCTGACTGATCTCGGAAGGGCCAAGAAGATCACGGTTGACAAGGAAAATACCACCATTATCGAGGGTGCCGGCGATCCCAAGAAGATCGAGGGCAGGGTAAAGCAGATCAAGGCACAGATCGATGAGACCACCTCTGATTATGATAAGGAAAAACTCCAGGAGAGGCTTGCAAAGATCGTTGGCGGCGTTGCTGTCATCAATGTCGGCGCAGCCACCGAGACCGAGATGAAGGAAAAGAAGGCAAGGGTCGAGGATGCGCTCCATGCTACCCGTGCAGCTGTTGAAGAAGGTATAGTCCCTGGCGGCGGCGTTGCACTTCTTCGCTGCGTCAGCGCACTTAAAGGCGTCAAGGTTGCGAACCATGATCAGCAGGTGGGTGTTGACATTATCAAGAGGGCGCTTGAGGAGCCTATCCGCCAGATCATCAACAATACCGAGCTTGAGCCGTCTGTTATTGTGGAGAAGGTCAAGTCCTCAAAGGACGCAAATTACGGTTTTGATGCAGGCTCTGAAGAATATGTCGACATGCTGAAGGCCGGGATTGTTGACCCGACAAAAGTTACGAGGTGCGCGCTTCAGAACGCGGCATCTGTTGCATCCCTTATGCTGACCACTTCTGTCATGATCAGTGATCTGCCTGAGGAGAAGCCTGAGATGCCGGCAATGCCTCCTGGCGGCGGCATGGGCGGCATGTACTAAGAGAGAAGACTGTTTATAGCACGCTGAAAAGGCGGGGCAATTGCCCCGCCTTTTCTTTATCCCTCCAGAGTGTAAACACTCCAGAGGGTAAACCTTTACCCCGTTAGAAAGCCCCTCTGCTTAAAGTCTTCTAACGGGGTTTACATTGCCGGTCTTTTCTGGCATCCTAATTCTGAATGAAAAAGAACATTTTTTTGATGTTTTCTGCTACATTTCTGCTCTTTCTGCTCTATGCGGCCATAGAGCTTTTTCTGCCTGTTCAGACCAGCAACAAGAACCTGGAAATTGAGATCCCGAAAGGATCTACCTTCAGGCAGGCTGTTGAGATACTCCGAAGTCAGAACCTGATCAGGGATAAAAGGATCTTTCTTGTCACCGGCAGACTGACAGGCGTGGACAGACGTATCAGAGCGGGGTTCTACTCCCTCTGGACCGGCATGAACCCCCTTGAGATCCTGAAGGTCCTTCGCAAGGGCAGGATCATTGAATACGAGATGAAAATACTCGAAGGTGATTCGCTGCTGGAGATCACATCTGTCTTTGCAAAGACAGGGATCATATCACCCGAGGAATTCATGGAGCTTGCGAAAGACAGCGATTTCCTGTCGACCTATGATATCAAAGCTCCGAGCATAGAAGGGTACATTTATCCTGACACCTATTTCATACCAAAGGGCATGAAGACCGAAGAGGCCCTTGATATCATGATCTCCCGGATGCGTGAAAAGCTCACGGATAAACTGAATGCCCGTGCAGAGGAGCTTGGCATGACCGAGAACCTGGTCCTGACCCTGGCCTCGATCATAGAGAAAGAGGCTGTTGTTGACAGCGAACGGGAACTGATCTCGGCTGTCTATCATAACCGACTCAGAAAGAATATGCTTCTCCAGGCAGACCCTACGGCGATCTATGGCGTTAAGAGCTCGAAGGAAAAGATCACGCTGACCGACCTCAAGCGCAAGACTCTTTATAATACCTATGTTAATAAAGGGCTTCCTCCCGGTCCTATTGCCTCACCAGGCATTAAATCGATCACGGCAGCACTCTATCCGGCGAATGTGCCCTACATATATTTTGTTGCTCAGGATGACCGCTCGCATCGGTTCTCCGAAACTGCAGCGCAGCATGCAGAGGCGGTAAAACGCTATCGCATGTTGAAGCAGGAGAAAAGGCATAACGCAAAGGAAGGCAGCAATGGCAACGGCCCATCGTAACAGGACAAGAAAACTTCAGGTCGGGAATGTCCCGGTAGGCGGAGGCAGCCCTATATCCGTACAGTCCATGTCAAAGACAGATACCAGAGATGCGGCGGCAACAGCGCGCCAGATACGGAGGCTTGCAAAGGCAGGGTGTGAGATCATCAGGGTGGCAGTCCCGGACATGGAAGCTGCTCAGGCATTGGGAAAGATCAGAAAGGCAATACCCATACCCCTGATCGCGGATATTCACTTTGACTGGAGGCTTGCGCTTGAGGCGATCAGTCAGGGGGTTGACGGTCTGCGGATCAACCCTGGAAACATAGGTGCACGCTGGAAAGTGGTTCAGGTTGTATCCGCCTGCAAGGATAAGGGCATACCCATACGCATTGGAGTGAATGCCGGCTCTCTTGAAAAGGACCTGCTCAGGAAATACGGGCACCCCACCCCTGAGGCACTCGTGGAAAGCGCAGCAGAACATATCAATATTCTGGAAAGCCTGGACTTCAGGGAGATAAAGGTATCGCTTAAGGCCTCTAATGTCCCGACCACGGTTGACGCTTATCGTCTTTTTGCAAAGAAGTTCAAATACCCGCTCCATATAGGCATATCAGAGGCTGGCCCTTCCTTTACCGGAATTATCAAGAGCTCTGTTGGTCTCGGTATTCTCCTTTCGGACGGCATTGGTGATACCATGAGGGTCTCTCTGTCAGCCGATCCTGTGCAGGAGGTGCGCGTTGCCTACGAGATACTCAAGTCTCTTGGGCTCAGGCAGAAGGGTGCGAATATCATCTCCTGTCCAACCTGCGGCAGATGCCAGATCGACATAAGAGGGCTGGCTGCAAAGGTCGAGAATGAACTCAAGGATACGGATAAGCAGGTGACCGTTGCTGTTATGGGCTGCGTGGTGAACGGCCCGGGAGAGGCCCGCGAGGCTGATATCGGTATAGCCGGAGGAAAAGGCACGGGTATTCTTTTCCGGAAGGGCAAGGTCGTAAAGACGGTCAAGGAAAAAGAAATGCTTAAGGAACTTATGAACGAGATCAGAAAAGGTAAGTGATATTAGGGATCTCCTAAGTGAATAGACAAAGAGTAAGAAAATCTCCCCTCGCCCCTCTTTTCCAAAGAGGGGAATTATCCCTCCCTTTGAAAAAGGGGGGTTAGGAGGGATTTTACAAATCAATGTCTTCATTATTATGAAACTGTTAATAACTGAAATATGGAAATAATCAGAATTCCGAGGATCATGCAGGATACATCGCGAGGCCACCTGCTCCGCAGCAGGACCATCGGTTTTGTGCCTACCATGGGAGCACTTCATGATGGACATTTGAGCCTTGTCAGGATGTCCAGAGAGGAAAATAACGTAACCGCGGTGAGTATCTATGTGAACCCGACCCAGTTTGGACCCTCTGAGGACCTTACCAAATATCCGAGACCGATTGAGGCTGATATCGAGAGGCTCAGGGAGGAAGCTGTCGATATTCTCTTTCTCCCTGACGATACGCTTATGTACCCGGCCGGATCTTCGACAGAGATCGAGGTGAAGGGTCTTTCTGAAAGGATGTGCGGATATTTCAGACCAGGCCATTTCAAAGGGGTAGCGACTGTCGTCGCAAAGCTCTTCGCTATTGTCAGGCCGACACGGGCCTATTTCGGTCAGAAGGACTTTCAGCAGACCGTGATAATCAGGAGAATGGCAAAGGACCTGAATCTTGATGTTGATGTTGTTGTCTGCCCTACCATCAGGGAAGAGGACGGCCTTGCCTTAAGCTCACGGAACGCCTATCTGAATACGGAACAGAGAAATGCAGCAATAGTGCTGTACCGCTGCCTCAGTTATGGAGCTGAGGCCATACGATCAGGCATACGATCAGGAGTTCAGTTGCGGCAAGCCATGAAATCTCAGCTTGCGAAAGAGGCGCAGATCACCAGTGTTGATTATGTCTCGGTCTATCATCCTGATTCGCTTGAGGAGATGGAAGATCTTCAGGGAGAGGTGCTGCTTGCCGGTGCAGTGAGGATGGGGCCGACGCGGCTTATTGACAATATGCTTGTTGCTGTTCAGTAATCACTGTTCAGCGCTTCGTCAAGCCACGTCTCGCCGGTATCACCGACGCTGATGTCTCTGGTTAATTCCTTTATAACAACATAGTGGAGGCGGTAACGGACATCTTCCGGAATATCCATGAATTTTATGCCCATGCCTGATTCAGGCTGGATCTCAGCAGATATCTTTTTGGCAGATACGACCATGCAGTGCAGTTCGATCGGATCTTCGTCATCAACCGAAAGCACGATATCCATCTCAGTGCCTACGGGATAGGGATCAGCGGTCTTCAGAAATATACCTTCAACAGAAAGATTCGATGCCTGAAGATCCCGCTGTTTTCCCTTGCAGGTCATGCTTATGGTAATGCTGAGCGGTGCCCTGATATGTCTTCGTTTTATGGAATGACGAAGGCATTTCTGTATGGCAAGATAAAAGTCGGTCACATTCAGCGGTTTTTTCAGACAGGCCTGGATGTCTATCCTGTCAATGGCCGGCTTCGAAAGGCTGTTCTCCTCCGGGCTGAGCATGATAATGGGGATGTCGCGCAGATATGCGTCATTACGGATGAGGTTGAGGCACGAAACGCCGTCGATCTTGGGCAGGGTATAGTCAAGGACTATGATGGTCGGCTTCCGCTCCTTTGCAACCCGAACAGCCTCCATACCGTCAAGGGCCAGATAGACCTTGTATCCAAGTCGCTTGACAAGAATGCCGACATACATGAGGAACGATGGATTGTCATTTGCAAAGAGTATGGCATTCGAATCAGGCTGCTTCATTATTCCGGTTTCTCCTGGGGCGCTGCTTGGATCAGATTTTTTTATTATACCTTGTCTTGACGGTTGGGAAAAGGTCAATGTTGGTATGAGGGAGAAAAAGTGCCGACATATACTCATCCATGAAGCCGTGCGAGACCGAAAGTTCGATATAGGTCATTTTCATTGCGATCTCTTCTGCCTCGCGCCGCATCTTTTCGGACAGCAGGCAGAGATACGCCCCTGCAATTGAGGTATTGCCGATAAAGGAGAACTTTTCCTTTGGCATGTCAGGGAGCATGCCGATCATGATCGCCTTCTCAACATTGAGGTAGTTGCCGAATCCACCCGCAATATAGATACGCTCAACCGTATCAAGGGAGAGCCCCACTTCTTTAAGCAGAACAGACATGCCGGCATAGATCGCTGCCTTTGCACGCAGGATATTCTCAATATCCACTTCCGTAAGCACGATGTCTTTTGTTTCGCCGCGATGCAGAACAAACTCGGGGCCTTCTTCCTCACTTCTGATCCTGTCGGTATTCAGATCCAGTGCGAACTTGCCCTTCTGGTCGATGATGCCGGCAAAAAAGAATTCTGATATCGCATCGATCATGCCTGAGCCGCATATGCCCGTGGGCTGCACATTGCCGATCACGCCAAGCTCAACGTCGAAGGTCCCGGGGCTAATTTTTACCGATTCTATGGCTCCGTCAGTTGCCCTCATGCCATGCCTGATGCCGCTCCCCTCAAAGCAGGGGCCGGCCGAGGTGGCGGCGGTAATGAGCCATTCGTTATTGCCCACAACGATCTCACCGTTCGTGCCGATATCCATAAAGAGCGCTACTTCAGGATTTCTGTGCATCTTTGATGCAAGAAGACCTGCCGTGATGTCGCCGCCCACATAGCTGCCGACGCAGGGCACGGTATAGACCGGTGCCTGGTGGTTGATCAGAAGCTTTGCCGTGCCTGCACGCCATGCCGGATATGCGTTTACGGTTGGGATGTAAGGCTCCTCGCGTATCGAGGATGGGTCCAGTCCCCAGAAAAGCTGTACCATGGTGGTATTGCCGGAGATCACGGCACAGTCAATATCATCGCGGCTTATATGATTGCGCTCCATCATGGCGTTAAGCAGGCCGTTGATATCGTTCACGACAGCATTTCTCAGTTCCTGAAGAGCCCCGCCCTCTGTTGCATGTACAATTCTTGTGATGACGTCATCACCATGACGCATCTGCGAATTGTATGTAACGCCTGTATCCAGAACCGTGCCGTCAATACAGTCAACGAGATAGACGACAACGGTAGTGGTCCCGATATCAACAGCGAGGCCATAGTGTTTCACCCGTTCAGGCGAGACGATCGATATTGCCTCGAAATATTCGGTGTACGTAAGATGTACGGTCCAGTTATGCTGCCGCAGGGCCTTTGCCATGGACTGCACAAAGCCATGGGAAAAACGCATCCCCTTGATACCATGTTCGGTCAGGGCCCTCTTTACCCGCTCTACGTCGCTGATATTGTCTTCAATGGAAGGCGGCATAAGCGTAAGCATGATCTTTCTGACAGGGGGCGTCAGCGTTGGTTCTTCTGACTTGAGGAAATCGAGAAAGCCCTTTGATTTTGAGACCGCGATCTTATCGCCGATGACCAGCCTGGAGTCTTCGGGGATCTCGATATGCAGGTCTCCCTCAGGGAAGGTCGTGCATGCCAGGACCACCTTGTCCCCGATCTCTTTTTTCTTCAGTTTTGTCGCAGATTCAGTCCGGTATCCGCCCTCGAGGACCTTTACCCGGCATTTGCCGCAGACGCCTTTTCCTCCGCAGGATGCTACGAGATAGACGCCGTTATCCCGCAGTGTCTGGTATACGCTTTTGTCGGGATTTGCGGCAAGGGTCCTGCCGTCGAGTATTTTTATTTCCATTGTCTTTCATTGTATTGCTTGGCAAGAATGAAAATCAAGAAATCCTGCGGCGACGCTTTTAAACCTTGACGCTTAATATCATTCCGGGTTGGTCGCAGCGCTGATCCGGGCCCTGTTGACAAGGCTATGGGAGAGCCTATAAATTACCTTTACATTACTTTCAGGAGGCTGCCTTGGCTGATAAAATAACCGTAAAGAACCCGATTGTCGAGATGAATGGCGATGAGATGACAAGGATCATCTGGCAGTTCATCAAGGAGAAGCTCATATTCCCCTTTCTCAATATTGATCTGAAATACTATGACCTCGGCATGAAGCACAGGGATGACACTGACGATCAGGTGACCATAGATGCAGCCAATGCGATCAGGGAATTCGGCGTAGGCGTGAAATGCGCCACGATCACGCCGAATGCTGCAAGGGTAAAGGAATATAATCTCAAACAGATGTGGAAAAGTCCCAACGCCACGATCCGTTCCATGCTCGACGGCACGGTCATCAGAAAGCCGATCATTGTGAAGAATATCCCTCCCATGGTGCGGTCATGGAAAAAACCGATCATCATCGGCCGTCACGCATACGGCGATATCTATAAAAGCACTGAGCTCGTTGTTGACGGTCCGGGCAGGGCAGAACTGGTCTTTACGCCTGCAGGCGGAGGGGAGAAGAAGGTCCTCAAGATCCATGATTTTAAAAGTGCCGGTGTGATCATGGGCACCCATAATACCGAACCTTCGATCAGGAGCTTTGCAAAGGCATGCATCCAGTATGCCCTGAGCGAGAAGGTGGACCTCTGGTTCGGAGCAAAGGATACCATTTCAAAACAGTATCACGGCTTTTTCAGGGATGTCTTTGCCGAAGAGATAGAGAAGGCAAAGGATGCCCTGCAGAAGGCCGGGGTCGCCTATCGTTACATGCTGATTGATGACGCTGTAGCCCAGATCATGAAGTCAGAAGGCGGCATGCTCTGGGCCTGCATGAACTATGACGGCGATGTCATGTCTGATATGGTTGCTTCGGGCTTTGGCAGTCTTGGCCTCATGACATCGGTGCTGGTTTCTCCTGACGGCAAGTTTGAGTTCGAGGCAGCGCACGGCACGGTCACGCGCCATTATTATGAGCACCAGAAGGGCAATACGACTTCAACGAACTCCATTGCCTCGATCTTCGCCTGGACCGGCGCGATCGCAAAAAGAGGAGAGCTCGATAATACCCCAGATGTGGTGAAGTTTGCCCATACCGTAGAACAGACCGTGATCGCGACTGTGGAAAGCGGCATCATGACCAAGGACCTTATGCTTATTGCCGAGCCCAAGGTGACAACGTATGCAAAGACTGAAGAGTTCATCGATGCTGTAGTGGATCGTCTGAAGCTGCAGCTGAAAGCATAGGATACTGGCCTGACTGGAATATGACGATACTTGTTAAGACAGCAGGTCTTTTGGTGCTTTCTAACATTTTCATGACGTTTGCGTGGTACGGCCACCTGAAAAACATGAACAATAAGGCCTGGTATATTGCTGCTTTAGTGAGTTGGAGCATTGCACTTTTTGAATACCTGCTGCAGGTTCCGGCAAACAGGATCGGCGCAACTTCCCTGAGCCTTCCCCAGCTGAAGATCCTTCAGGAGGTGATAACCCTTTCGGTCTTTGTGCCGTTTGTGGTCCTGTACATGGACCAGCCGCTCAAGCTCGATTACCTCTGGGCCGGCATCTGCCTCATGGGCGCGGTCTATTTCATATTCAGAACATAGCTGAAGGCCTGGTATCACAGATTGTGATATCCACACAGGAAGCATTTTGGTGGGTCATTATGGAGGGGACATGAAAGAACTTATTCCTGTTGAGATAATCGAGAGAAAAATCTATCTGATCCGTGGCGAAAAAGTAATGCTGGACAGTGACCTTGCGGCGCTTTACGAGGTGGAGACTTCTAATCTGAACAAGGCTGTTAAAAGGAATATTGATCGCTTCCCGGAGGATTTTATGTTCCAGCTCAGCAAGGAAGAGGCTGACTCTTTGAGATTCCAAATTGGAATGTCAAAAACAGAAGGGCGTGGCGGACGGCGTTATCTGCCCTTTGTCTTTACCGAGCAAGGCGTAGCGATGCTCTCCACCGTCCTCAATAGTGATCGGGCGGTCAAGGTCAATATCGAGATAATGCGGACATTTGTCAGACTCCGGCAGATGCTTTCGACCCATAAAGACCTCGCCCGGAAACTCGTCGACATGGAAAAGAAATATGACTCACAGTTCAAGGTAGTCTTTGATGCGATAAGGCAATTAATGGCTCCGCCTATATCCAAGAAGGGCAAGATTGGATTCAGGCGGGAGAAGGATAAATGAAGAGATCAAGTCTTACGCTGACAGGTATGACTCGGATGCCAAGTGGATAAACTGACGAATCGGAATAACCTGAAGTTGCAATTTTCGACATCAGGTTCAAGATTTGCCGGGGGCAATGAGGGAGAATGTCCATAAGCAAGTCCGACCCCATAGATTGCACTATAGAAGAGATGGGTCAAGGAGGCATAACGCTGTGAGGGGTTTGCTGCGGTTAATTTGCGCCGTTATGTTCATTAAAGATGATATAATCAGAACAATTTAATGGAAAGAGCGGCAGATTTTCGCATGAGTGGCAGAACTCTATGAACAAGAAAAAGATTACAGAAAAAAACATAAAATTGTTATGGGGCAGAAGCGGAAATAAATGCGCCGTTTGTCAGGCTGCCATCACTGACGAAGGGAAGGGAGGAGACCCATACCCTGTTGGTGTGATGGCTCATATTGAGGGAGAAAATCCTGGTATCGAAGGTAAAAGCTCAAGCTCGGCGCGCTATAATCCTGAAATGCCGGAACCAGAGAGGGCCGATTATGCGAACCTCATTCTGGTCTGTCCGACATGCCACACGAAGATTGACAATGATGTTCAGGAATACACCGTAGATAAATTAATAGGCATCAAAAAGGATCATGAGAAATGGGTTGATGAGTCAAGAAGGGTTGCTATGCCGGAGATAACCTTTGCTGAACTTGAAGTCATCGTAAAATATCTTGTAGCGGTTCCAATATCCGACAGCAATATAACTGTTATTCCGCCACATGAAAAAATAAAAAGAAATAACTTGTCCTCAGAAGTAGGCAACCTAATAACCACTGGTATGATTCAGAAAAAACAGGTTGAAAAATATTTAAATGAAAATCCTGACTACCGATTTTCGGAGCGGTTGAGAGCGGGGTTTGTGAACAAGTATAGAGGATTAAAGAGCGACGGCCTGGAGGGTGATGCATTGTTTTATGCCTTGCTTGAGTTTGCATCTAATAATTCTTCGGATTTTAAACTGCAATCAGCAGGACTTTCGGTATTGACTCATTTTTTTGAAATCTGCGAGGTTTTCGAGCAATGATATTTCCTGATAAAAACATTACGCTTTCAAATTCCTTGATCGGAGTGGGGTCAAAGATAATCATTGAACTGAGCACGCCACAAACTGTCTCTTCCTTGTGGGAGAAAGCTCGCAAGAAATATTTGGAAGTAAGGACCTTTGAAAGATTCGTTCTCACTCTTGATTTGCTGTATGCATTGGGTTTGATAGAATTGGAAAACGGAATTATAAAAAGGCAGATGAAATGATTAAAGCGGTTCGCTGCGATCATAGCTCCTTTAAGGCAGTGCGTTTCGAGGCAGGTTTTAATGTTGTCCTTGCTGAGAGAACTAAAGAGTCTAACCCGAAGGATTCGAGAAATGGTTTGGGGAAGACAACGCTTATAGAGATAATCCATTTCTGTTTTGGCGCGGGCACAAAGCCCGACGAGGGATTGAGGGTAAAAGAGTTAGACGATTGGACGTTTATGCTGGATTTAACATTAAGGGGAAAAGATTACACGATTTACCGAAACACAAAAGACTTCAAGAAAGTGAAGATTGAAGGTGATATCTCAAGCTGGCCGATAAAACCGGATTACGATATATATGAGAAGAGATTTTCCATGAAAACAGCGGAGTGGAACTCGTTGCTCGGTTATTTGATGTTTGACCTGCCGGCAGAAGCTTCAGGCGAACAATATAAGCCGACCTTCCGCAGCTTAATCTCATATTTTGCCAGGCGAGGCGTCGGCGCATTTCATGACCCCTTTAAGCACTATGCGCAACAGAAGGAATTTGACATGCAGGTGAATAATGCCTATTTATTGGGGTTGAATTGTGAGTATGCAGCTGAGTTTCAGTTATTGAAAGATAAAGAGCATACATTGCAGGAGTTGAAAAAAGCGGCAAATCAGGGATTGTTGGTGGGCTTAATTGGAACCTTGGGCGACATGGAAGCGGAAAGGGTGAGGCTGGAGGATGAAGTCAGCGCTGCTGAAGACCAGTTGAAAACTTTTAAGGTCCATCCGCAGTATTACTCCATTTATGAAGAAGCTGAGGCCCTGCACAAGATGATTCAGGGAATAAAGAATAAATATGCCATTAATGCTCACATCTTGAGTAAGTATGAAGAGAGCATTACAGAAGAAAGGGATGCGTCTGCGGATAGCGTAAAACAAATCTACGAACAAGCCGGCCTTATCTTCCCTGAAGGTGTTGTAAAGAAAATATACGACACCTTGGAGTTTCACAAAACGATAGTGCGCAACCGGAAAGAATATCTGAAATCTGAGATAGCAAGGATCAGGAGTGAGATTGACGAGCAAAAATATCAAATTGAGAATAACTCCAATAAGAGAGCGGCACTGCTTGGAATCCTTAAGACGCACGGCGCACTGGAAGAATATTCCAAACTGCAAAATAGGGTTGTAGAGCTCAGGCAGCAACTTGAGGAAGTTAAGGGCAGAATAAAGAACCTCGAAGCGTTTGAAGAAGGCAAAAGCGTTTTGAAAATAGAAAAGGAAGAGCTTATCCAAAAGACCCACCGAGATTATCAGGAAAGACAAATGCAGCTGGATAATGCGCGCAAATTTTTCAATAAGAACTCTGAAAACTTATATTCTGAACCCGGCACCCTTTCGATAGATATTAAGGATACGGGCTATAAATATAAAGTTGAAATTAAACGGGCCAAAAGTCAGGGCATAGGGTATATGAAGGTCTTCTGCTATGATCTGACCCTTACTCAACTTAGAGCAGCCCATGCCGATATGCCGGGCTTTCTGATACATGACAGCACTATTTTCGATGGCGTCGATGAAAGACAAATTGCAAAGGCTTTAGAGTTGGCTGCTTCTGAGGCGCAGTCAAAAGGATTTCAATATATTTGCACGCTCAATTCCGACATTATTCCCTTTAACGATTTCTCTGATAAATTCAGAAATGAATTTGACCGGTTTGTTTGCATAAAACTTACGGACGCAACAGAGGACGGAGGTATTCTCGGCGTGAGATTTTGATCGGAAAAAGAACGTCGGTTGTTTGGAGGGGAAGCTGGGAAGGCATTAATTATTCTTCGCTTTCACTGATTATGAGCGAACGGTCATACATTCTTTTATTGTCTGAATTGAACTCGTATTTAACATCAAGAGTTAAATTGCAGGCATCAAGTATTTTCCAACGTCTTGCCTTATATATATTATTTGATACAGACCGGCCATCAACGTATATCTCAAAACTAACGATAAAATGAACAGCATCATGATTTATTTTAAAATCTTCGGAGGGCGATAAATAGAAGGAGCGCTGAGTTGTGTCAATATTTTCAATGTTGTATGTTTTGCATTCAATATAGTAAATTTCGTTGCGCTCAGTTCTTAATTCTATATCAGGATATCCCGTTGTCTTTTGTTTCCCAGAGCTTGTTTTAGGAGTAGTCGCTCCATATCCCCCCTGGATCAAGGCTTTTTTAAGATAGAGAGAGGGTCTGGAAAAACTGGACAGTGGTATAAGTGATAAAGCTGCTCTAAACTAAGAGGGATAGAAAGGAGCAGTGACAATGGCAAGAAGACCGAGAAGGAACCATGGAGCAACATTCAAAGCAAAGGTCGCACTGGAG
>JACRMT010000015.1 GCA_016214855.1 Nitrospirota bacterium
GCGTCGGAATAAGAACCTTGACCGAAGGAAGCCAGATGATGTTTACTGGAGCACGTTACCTCAGAAGCAGGTAGCTGTATGAACAGGCAGCTTATCACTTATAAATCGCTTCTGCCTGTCCAACCAAACCCGACCACCTGTGGACATCCTCTGCAATGGGCTGCAAGGCCGGAAAGGTCTTTCTTCTCCTCACTTGTGCACTGGCGCAGATGTTCCTTATCCTCACCAACTGCACGCTGCCAGAGGTTAAACTTTATTCCGCATCGGGGACACGTTTTCATCTCTCCACCTATTTCTGCTTCGTTGTTCCAGTATATGCTTTATTCCGAGATTAAAGGAACCCTGTCTAATTTCCCATGATCCGGATCATAGATACGGTGTTCGCTGCATGAATACCGGACATTTCTATCTTGGTAAAAACAGGACATTTCTACTTTGGCTTGACAGCCGGAATGTATTGACTTGTTTGCTGCAACACAATGATATAAAATGCATAATAGCTTTTTCAGCACATCAAAATATAATAGAAAAAAGCCGGGGAGGAGCATCACATGAATGAGGTTCAGAGCATTAAACTAAAAAACGGTTCGGCGGTCACGCTGCGGCCGGCCAAGGGTGAAGACGCAAAGGGAATTGTCGAGACCATCCGTTCATCTTCTGAAGAACGGAGCTCTCTGATTCTGGAAATGCACGGCAAACATATCGGCTCTGAACGCAAGTTTATCGAGCGTCTCGACCGCGACAACAACCTCCTGCTTATTGCAGTTTCTGACGATAAAGTGGTCGGGTGCCTCGCAGCTTTCAAGGCATCCGAATGGGAAGACCGTTTGGCCCGTGCCGTTGAGATTGGCCTTCATCTCAGGGACGGATACCGGGGGGGCGGCCTTGGTTCTGCCATGCTATCCTACGCAGTAGAATGGGCCAAGTCTAAGGGTTTCAAGAAAATGATGATGAGCATATACACCAATAACAAACGTTCAGCAAGCCTGTTCACGAGGCAGGGTTTTAGTGAGGTGGCTGCAAAAAATATTCAGACCTCCAGCTCCAGCCTTAACAAGATAATCCTCATGCGGCCGCTATAGGCGCATGTCAGAACTGCTCGACAACCCTGAAGGAGGACCACCGGCAAATGGGAACCGAAGTGATTATATTAATATTCGAGGCAATGACGGTTTACTTTCTGGTTCTCTGGGCACACTCACTGCGCCACCGCTTTGGACCGGTACATTTTTATGCTTTGATCGGCGGCATCACAGCCATTATGTCCTGGGTTACAGACGCAGGGCTAAGAGTTCAGGTTGCCGGGATTACCTTCGTTGTAGGGTCAACGGTTTTTTATACTTCGCTGCTCCTTGGGGTTTTTGTCGTTTACGTCTTTGACGGCCCAAGAGCAACGCGAATTGCTATTTCTACTATCCTTGGCGTATCAATTATGGTTCCCCTCATCTCGGTAGCATTGCATTTTCAGTCTTCTCTTATCGGACATACTTCATTTGAGTCCATACCTCTGCCGAGTCTAAGGATCAATGCTTCCTCAATCGTTGCCACTCTGCTTGATCTTGTTTTCCTGGCCATGGCCTGGGAATATTTCGGTAAACCCTTCCTTAAGATGCACCTTTGGCTTCGTGCCTTCCTGACCCTACTGGGTGTCATGTGGCTGGACGTAGTGCTTTTTGCAACCGGTGCCTTTGCAGGTGATACATCTTACCTGAGCATTATGCAGGGAACCCTGACCAGCAGGCTGGTGATCTCAATTTTTGCGCTGCCTTTTTTGTATGGATATCTGAATTGGCAAAGTACGATAAAAGGGCTTCCGATCGAAAATCGTCCGGTTTTAGCCATTTTGAAGCAGGTTGCTGAAATAGAGGTCGAACTTTCAAGGGCAAAACAGGAAATTGAGCGACGGAAAGAGGCGGAAAGAGAAAGAGACAACGTCATTCAGGAACTCCGAAAATCCCTTTCAGAGGTTAAGACCTTACGGGGCTTATTGCCGATATGTGCCGGCTGCAAACGTATCCGTGACGATAAGGGATATTGGAACCGGATCGAGGAGTATATTCGCGATCGTTCAGATGCTGAATTCAGCCACGGAATCTGTCCTGACTGTGAAAGAAAGACGCTGGAAGAATTGGACAAATTAAAAAATCGATGAGAAAGAAGAATTGCGGGATGCAGCAGGTGCTTGCGTCATGACTATCACTACCCTTCTGAATCATCTGATGAAGCTTGAGCTGATGATGGAACGGCTCTATAAACACTTTGAAAAATTATTCGTGTTTGAGAGCGAAGCAGTAAGCCTGTTTCAGGCCCTAAGCAATGAAGAAAAGGCCCATGCCGACATGATCAGCTATCAATTGCGTCTTGTCAGAAATAACAGGGGCATCTTCAATGATGTCTCTTATGACCTCGCCGCCCTTAACAGCCTCATGGCCCAAATTAACGGCATACTCACGGCAAAGAGACCTCCAACTCTGCATGAAGCAATATCCTTCAGCATTACGGCAGAGAGGTCGGCATCTGAATTCCATCGCAAGACCGCCCTTGCAGAATCAAATCCTGAAGTTGGCGAGCATATCCGGAATCTCGGCGCATATGATGAAGCCCACGACGAACAACTCGTCGCCTTTGCAAAAAAGCTCGGAATATATGAAGAACGCCCGGCATAGACCGTGATAATGAAGCCCAACAGGCGGATCGCCTCAGTGCAGCAAGAGGCCCGGGAAGCCATAGGGACAGGCGTGCAGATAAGATTAAGCTGCTCGGCAGGGCAAAGAGTTCAACGCCAAACCGTCCTTTTCGCATTCAGATCAGATCCCTTTATATATGACGGAGGACCTTTCCCCACTCACCCGGGGTATTTACGTTGGTCCATGCGTGTGAGAGTGATTCCGGGATCATCGGCGTAATAACCTTCTTATGCTTAGCTATATCCTGCAGCGAAACCATGCCATCTGCAGCCATGGACTCGACGTGCTCAACGATCATCGGCTCATAAACAGCACCGGTAGTCTCCACTCCCCTGCTACCTTTGATCTTCGGCAGCACTGCCCATGCGCCAGGTCTGCGCTGGCTCAGAAGCCATTTCCAAGCCTCTTTGTTCATAAGCGGCATATCAACAGAGGATATGATCCATGCACTGTCAGGCGACCACCGGAAGGCGCTCAGCATTCCCGCGAGTGGTCCGTGTACACCTGGTACATCGGCCAGCCTGTCTGCTGCGTACAGACTTCCGGAGATCTGTCCTGAGCCAAGCAAGACCGTCTTTTCTGAAACATCAGAAAGCACGCCAAAAGACCTTGTTGCCAATGTTCTGCCCTTTATCTTCAGAAGTGATTTGGTCTGCCCCATGCGAGAGCTCGATCCGCCGATCAGCAAACCTGCCTTTACCGGCCGCCGTGTATGGTACCGTTCCAGTTCCAGCAGGATATGATCAAGGGTTCTGACGTGATATTGAGGATCATCCCTGAACACGATCAGCCTCTTGTCTGCCCCTGATCTCCTGCCGCTCCCTCCTGAAGTATTTGTCTGCAGCCAAATGCCGGGGACATTCACATCCTTATGCCCCTCAACAAGTATCAGATCCAGCCCGGAAGGGAATCTCGCAATTCGTTCAGCAAGGGACATAGCACCGCTCCGGTATCGCGCAAAGCCCTGGACGTCATCATGAGCAGAAACGAAATCAGCTCCTGCGCGATATAAAAGGTCTGTGTCCTTTCCCCGCATATCGATCTTCAGCTTATGATGAATATGCTTGAGGATGCCGATAGAAAGACCCTGCTTTCTTAATGCAGGAAGCAACTTTCGTATAAGCGTTGTCTTTCCTGAGCCTGAGTAGCCGGCAATGCCTATGACACAGGTTGCTTTCATGTATTCCGGACGATGCAGCATTTCTCAATTCGGGAGGGGGGAAACATATCCGTGGTCCTGCAGAGGGTCATCAGCCGGATTTTCCAGACATCCTTCTTGTCGTCGATAATAAGAGAGTTTTCTTGCCGGCCATGTTCTAAACTACCACAAAGTCCGGAACGGTAACAAATAAAAAAGGCCCCGATAGTATCGGGGCCTTTTTGTAATACGGGAAGGTATTCTTAGAAGAACATCTTCTGGTTGATCAGGATGCCAAGCGCTACAAGAAGCGCATAGATCGCAAGAGACTCGATCATGGCGAGACCGATGATCAGGGTCGTTGTGATCTTGCCGGAAGCTCCAGGGTTTCTTGCGATACCCTCGGTAGCACCCTTCAGACCCATACCCTGGCCAATGCCTGTGCCAAGAGCAGCGATACCGATCGCGATGCCTGCAGCAAGCGCTGCCACTCCCTTGCCTGAACCTGAATCCGCAGCCTTTGCTGCAGCCGGCGCAGCTTCTTCAACAGCGAAGACAGCTACCGGAGCGAGCAGACAGATAACAGCGAATGTGAGCAGTGCGAGTGAAAGAATTTTTTTCATGTTGTTCTTTCCTCCTTTCTTAAAGACTTTGATTTAATGTGCCTCTTCAACGGCACCAGCGAGATACAATGTCGTAAGCAGCGTGAAAACAAAGGCCTGAATAACGCTGACCAGAGAGCCGAGCGCCAGGATGAGCGTCGGAACCAGCCAGGGTGAAAGTCCTGCGAGTACGAGCAGGATGATATGCTTTGCCACCATGTTGCCGAAGAGCCTGACCGAAAGGGTGACCGGTCTGACCAGATGACCGATCAGCTCAATGATAAATATGAGCATCATGAGCGGCAGTGCCGGAAGCGACCGGATAGGTCCGAGGAAGTGTTTGAAATAGCCGATGCCGTGGACCCTAAGGCCATACACATGCGTTGCAAGAAAGATCGGCACAGCCAGGGCAACGTTATTGTTGATATTACTGGTCGGAGAGTAGAACCCCGGAATAAGTCCCATGAAATTGCAGACAGCAACATAGAGGGCAACCGTGCCTATGAGGGGAAAGAAATGCTTTGCCCAGTGATGGCCTATGTTTTCTTCACAGAGGCTGAGCACCCCTTCTGCAATGGTCTCCATAAAGTTCTGCAGACCGGTCGGAACAAGTTTCATGGATCTGTTGACCAGGAAAGCAGTTACGATCAGGATGAGAGACGCAAGGAATGCATAAGAAACATAGTGTGGAACCGTATGAACATTTATGAAGATATCAGACAACAGTTTTTCTTCGTGCATTAAAATCTCCTTGGGAGAAAAGTAGGGTAATATTACCTAAGAAAAATGCGAGAAGTCAAGGATTTGCAACGGTTTTATAGGCCCATAAGAAATAATGATGCATGCAAAAATCTTGCATTTTTTATTTCAAAAGTGTATTAATAATTGTAATTAACAGAATACCTTCCTACTCTAAGGATGACAGGAAAATTGATGGCAAAAGATAAAGTAAAAAAGGACCTCAGTGATGAAGAGAAACAGAGCCTTCCTCTTTATCCGATCGGTATTGTTGCTGAGTTGATCGGCACGACCGATCAGACACTCAGACTATATGAGAAGCATGGCCTGATCAAACCGGCGCGCAGGAACAAGAACCGTTTTTATTCAGAGAATAACATCAAGTGGCTGCGGTGCCTCAGGGATCTGATTCATAACCAGAAGATCAGCATTGAAGGCATCAAGAAGCTCCTTGATTATGCGCCCTGCTGGGAGATCAACAGCTGCCCTGAGGAGCGGAAGGGCAAGTGCTCTGCATACATAGACAAGACCAAGCCCTGTTGGGAACTGAACCGGATGATCTGCAATACTGAATCAGGACGGATCTGCGAAGACTGCGTCGTCTTTCTCTCCAGGCAAGCAAAAAAGAAATAAGGGTTAGTGTCCCGGCTGTTTCACGCCAAGTGAAGCAGGCCTGAAGTTCGGGTCCAGGAGATACGCTTTTCTGAAGTATTCTTTTGCCTCCTTATAATTCCCCAGTTTATAGCTTGCATATCCCATAAGGTAGTACGCACCCGTGTCCGGTGTTCTGTTCGTATATGCCTCCAGCTGATTGAGGCATTCCTGGTAATCATGTTTGCTGTACGCAGTCAATCCTGAAGCATAGTCCGCTGAAGCATGCCTGCTGAAACAAAAAAAACAGAGGGTCACAAGGATAAGGCTAAGACTCTTTTTCATGGTTTCTTCCTTAATCAAAGTTGAATTGGCTCGGATCTCTTATTTCCCATATGGATCTGGATGGCGAATACTGCTTCGGCTGCGTACCTTCCCTGAAGTATTCTTTCAGACCCGAGTCGTCCCGGGAAAGAAGCCCGGTCTTGGGGTCTATAAAAAGGCTCACAATGCCTTCAGGCTGCTGAAATCCTTCAGATTCTCCTTTGACTGCGCTGCTCATGAACATGGTCCAGATCGGTGCAGCAGCCTTTCCCCCGGTCTCCTGAGCCCCGAGAGTTTTTGCATTATCAAACCCGACCCATACTGATGCCACAAGGTTTGACGTGTACCCGACAAACCATGCGTCTTTATAATCGTTTGTTGTACCAGTCTTTGCCGCAACAGGTCTGCCAAGGGCCTTGGCCCGCCAGCCTGTGCCGTATTTTACGACATCTTCCATCATGGAGGTTATGAGAAATGCTGTCTGGGGGCTGATCGCCTGTTCAGGCTCAGGTTCGTTTGTCTCGAGGATTCTGCCCTTGCTGTCGGTCAGATATTTCAGGGCGAGGGGTTTTGACTTCATGCCGTTGCTCGCAAAAACATTGTACGCCATTGCCATTTCAAGAGGCGTGATGCTGAATGAACCGAGCGCGATGCTCAGGTTCCGGGGCATATCTGCAGAGATCCCGATGGTCCGTGCAAAGTTCGTAAGTGCATCAAGTCCCATGGTATCAACAAGCCGGACAGTCACAACATTTCGCGAAAAGGTCAGCGCTTCTCTCAGGCGCGTGGGGCCGTAATACTTGTGGTCATAGTTCTCAGGCGTCCAGTCGCCTTTCGGACCTCCCGCATAATTGACAGGCTCATCCACGATAAGGCTTGCCGGCGAGAACCCATGGTCCATGGCAGCAGCATAGATGATCGGCTTGAAAGACGATCCAGGCTGCCGCTTCGCCATAACAGCCCGGTTAAAGTCGCTCCGCGAAAAATCGTATCCGCCGACCATAGCCCTGATAAAACCGGTGTAGGGTTCAACCGCTGCAAGAGCGCCTTCAACTTCAGGCTCCTGCTCAAGCGCAAGCAAAACGCTGCTTTTCTGGATGCTCTTGATGCTGACCCTGACGACATCGCCGGGATTGAGTATCTGATTGAGGCTGAAGTCCTTTAAGACCTTGACACTTCCCGACTTGCCGAGCGTTCTCGATGCCCAGAGCGCATCCTTGATCGAGAGCTTGCCTAACAGTCCCCGGGTCTTGATCGTTGCCTCCTGAGCAGAGACTTTCAGCACCAGGCCGGTATAGATATCGCCGGGATTGTTCATGACCGTTGTTCCCATGTCACGGGTCTTCAGTTCTTTCGCTATATCAATGCCCTTTTTGGTCTCGATCGCACCGCGCCATCCTCTCCGTTTGTCAACTTCTCTCAGGCCGTTCTGCAAGGCATTAACAGCAGAAAGCTGCATGGCCCTGTTTAGCGTGGTATAGGCCTTGAGACCTGTTTTGTACACAGCCGCTTCCCCATATTTCTCTTCAAGGTACTTCCTGATATATTCGACGAAATAACTGTTTGCCTCGATGCCTTTTTTCAGGCTCGAGAGGTACAAGGGCTGGTTGTAAGCGCTTTCCCGTTCCTGTTTCGTGATATACCCTTCTTCTTCCATTCTGCTCAGGACTATGTTCTGCCGCTCTTTTGCCCGGGTGAGATCATTGAAAGGAGAATAGGTTGTTGGGGCCTTGACCAGGCCTGCGAGCATGGCAGCCTCTGACAGGGTAAGCTGTCTGGCTGACTTTCCGAAATAGGTGCGGGCCGCCATCTCCACACCGTACGCCCCGTGTCCAAAATAGACCTTGTTGAGATACAGTTCAAGGATCTCCTGCTTGCTGAGACTCTTTTCGATCTTGAAGGCAAGGGCAGCTTCGAGCAGTTTGCGTTTCGCCGTTTTTTCGGATGAAAGGAAAACGACCTTGGCAAGCTGCTGGGTAAGTGTGCTGCCGCCTTCTTTCAGGCTTACATGAATGATATCCTTCACGATAGCCCGCGCAATGGCAATATAATCTATGCCCTTGTGCTTGAAAAAACGTGAGTCTTCAACTGCAACGATCGCATTGGTCATCTGTTTCGGCATGTTATTGATCGAGAGAAATATACCCTTTTCTGCCTTGAGCTCGCCGATCATGACATCATCGTCAGCGTAGATCTTCGTGCCGCCGCCGGCCTGATAATTCTTGAGCTCATCGATGGAAGGAATGCCCCTGGCTATGGCCACATAGCCGCCTGCAATGCCGCCGATAAGAATGGACGAAAGGAAGAAGATAATGATGAGCTTTGGTTTCACGATAAGGTTGATTATACCCGCCTGACGAAACGACTGTAAAGGACAGTCAAAAGAGGGATTACGACAGAAGAGTTAATATCAGATTAATGCCGCCGCCGACGAGAAGGGCAAAGACCGTAATGAGAGAGAACATCAGCAGCGACGTTTTCGTGCCCCGCTCCTTGATGATCATAAAAAAGCTCGCAAGACAGGGCACGAAGAGTGACAGGGTTATGATGCTCACGATCACCTGATTCTCGTTCATCAGGCCCTGCTTGGAGAGTTCGAAGAGACCTGCTGCGCCGTAGTCCCTTCTCAGAAATCCCAGGATGAATACTGAGGTCGCTTCCTGCGGAAGACCGAGAAAGCGCACCACGACAGGAGATGCTGCTTCTTCTATCCATTTCAGCATATGCGTCTTATCAAGCACGAAAAGGATAAACGTGCCGAGGATGAAAAGGGGAACAGCCTCCTTCAGATACCATTCTATCCTGCCGATTGTCTTCATGAAAATATTCCCCATGCGGGGCATGCGCATGGGAGGTATTTCGAGAAAGAAATCTGCCTTGCTCCCCGGCAGCACCCTGGATGTAATGGTTCCGGCAAGCAGGAGAACGAGGACCAGCGTGCCTATCCACCAGAGAGGGACCTTGAGGGAATAGGGGCCGAGCATGCCGAGGATCACGCCCAGCTGAGCTGAGCAGGGGATAGCGAGCGCAATAAGGAAGGTCGCTATCAGTCGTTCTCTTTTTGTTTCGAGTATACGCGTGGTCATGGTCGCCATAGTGCCACAGCCGAGGCCGAGAACCATCGGCAGAACAGCCTTGCCGTTCAGGCCGATCTTTGAAAAGGCGCCGTTCGTAAGAACAGCAATGCGCGGAAGATAACCGCTGTCTTCAAGAAAGCCGAAGGCAATAAAAAAGGTCGCGGTGATCGGCAGGATGATCGCCACCGCATAGGTGAGCGCCATGGTGAAGAGCCCGTACTGGCCCACAAAAAAGTCCTGTATAAAGGGCGATGGTATCAGCGTTTTGACGGTCTTTTCGATTGCCGGATTAAGATAGTCCTGAAAGATCACATTCTGGAAAAAATCTACCAGTGTCCCGGCGCCGAACTTGCCGACGAATTCATAAAAGCAGAAAAGTGCAAAAAGGACGAAGAATAAGCCCACAAATGGATGCATGGTCCATTTACCAAGCCACCGGGCAATATGTCCTGCTTCAGGCTCGTATTGCGTCTGGACCTCAAGCACGACCTTCTCCGCAGCCTCGATCCGTGCGCGCGAAATAATTGAGGAGAGCGGTTCCTTTGCCCGCGTCTCTGCCTCGTACCTCAGGTCCTCGATCTTATCAATGGTCTTTGGATCGAGGTGAGCAATACCCCAGGTCTTCAGACTCTCATCGCCGGCCAGGATCATAAGGCTGAGCGCCCGGCGCGAGATATGCGCTTCCGGAAGAAGGGATGATATGGAATCCACGTATTCCTCTATGATCTTGCCATAGTCTGTGGATATCCTGGCGTTTTGCGGCATGAGAATGGAATCCCTGAGCTTGCCTATGCCTTTACGCTGCGGAGCGACCGTGCCGATGACCTTGATGCCTACTATCTCTTCCAGCCTCCGATAGTCAATATCAATACCGCGTGCCTTTGCCTCATCTTCCATATTCAGGACGAGGATGCAGGGCAGGGCCATCTCAGCAAGCTGGATCAGGAGCATGAGTGCGCGCTTGAGATTTTTTGAGTCAGCCACAAGCACCACATTATTGGACTGTTCAGCAAGGAGGATATCCCGCGTTACCCGCTCATCTTCGCTCATCGGAATGAAGCTGTTGACACCCGGAGAGTCAATAAGGAGGAACTTCTCGTTATTGAGCGTAAGGTTGCCTGAGGCGACCTCGACCGTGGTGCCGGGATAGTTTGAAACCGTGACATATTGTCCGGTCAGGAGTCCGAAGATCACGCTCTTGCCGACATTCGGGTTTCCGATCAGAACGATCCTGCTGTATGAGCGCCTGTCGTCTCTTATTTTTTTCTTTTTCTGCATGTTCTGCATTGACCCCGTATCTCGAGTGTGTGGCTCGTTCCTTCAAAACTGTATTTTGTGCATATATCGTTCTGGATCGTCTCCAGATTTTCGGAATAGAACTCGATCACTTCGCCGCAATCTGTACAGACCATATGGTCATGGTGCTTGTGGCCGAACGTGAGTTCATAGACATTTCCCTTTTCTGTCCTCGAAATGCGTTCTACCAGTCCGCTCGCCACAAGCAGGTTCAGGGTCCTGTATACTGAGGCGCGCGAGGCCTTGATGCCTGCGCCCCTGATCTTGAAGTAAAGGTGCTCAGGCTCAAAATGGCCATGCGTAGAAAAGATCTCGCCAACCACTGCCATGCGCTCCTTGGTCAGCTTCAGGCCGCGTCCGACAAGAAAATCCTTAAAGGTTCTGCTATCCATGAGAGAAGTATAACTGAAATTGAGATTAAGTTGCAATTGGAGGTTGGGGTGCCTGAGTAACGCTTCAGCTGCAAGCCGAAAAATCCTCCCCTTTCCAAGGGGAGGTATGGTGGGGTATTGTATAGAATTATAAAAACCTCCCCATCCCCTCCTTGCTAAGGAGGGCCTAACAACTTACCTGCCATCTTTTGCAAATAATAGGCGTTTGTGCTAAGGTTAAACCGCTTTTGATACGGTTAGCATGACCCTGCAGTTTCAGTTACCGTTAATTCCCTGATATCACGGAGGCATACCATGGTTAAGAAGATCGTGCTTGCATATTCCGGAGGCCTGGACACTTCGGTTGCCATAGCATGGCTGAAAGAGACCTATAACGCGGAGGTCATAGCATTCTGCGCTGACTTGGGGCAGAAGGAAGAGCTGAAGACCGTTAAGCAGAAGGCGCTCAGAACCGGCGCATCAAAGGTCTATGTCGAGGACCTGCGCGAAGAGTTCGTCAAAGACTACATTTTCCCCATGCTTCGCGGCAATGCCGTGTATGAAGGGTTCTATCTTTTAGGCACATCCATTGCGCGTCCGCTTATTGCAAAAAAACAGATAGAGATAGCAATAACGGAAAAGGCTGATGCTGTTGCCCATGGTTCAACAGGCAAGGGCAATGACCAGATACGTTTCGAGCTGACGTATTACGCGCTCAAGCCGGACATTAAGGTCCTGGCGCCCTGGAGGGAATGGACATTCAACTCGCGCGAATCCCTTATTGACTATGCCGGAAAGCACAACATACCGGTCACTGCCACAAAAGCAAAGCCTTACAGCACGGACAGGAATATCCTTCATATAAGCTATGAGGGGGGGATCCTTGAGGATCCGTGGCTTGAGCCGACCAGGGACATGTACACCCTGGCCGTGCCGATCGAAGAGGCCCCTGCAAAGGCGGAATATATCGAGATTGGCTTTGAACAGGGAGATCCGGTCAGCGTGAACGGCAAAAAGCTTTCACCGGCCAAACTGCTCGAAAAACTGAACGAGATCGGCGGCAGACATGGCGTCGGCAGGGTCGATATTGTCGAGAACCGGTATGTAGGCATCAAGTCGCGCGGTGTGTATGAGACCCCAGGAGGGACCATTCTGCATGTGGCGCGCCGGGCTGTACAGTCCATTACCCTTGATCGCGAGGTTACGCATCTTCTCGATTCTCTTATGCCGAAGTATGCGGAGATGGTGTACTACGGGTACTGGTTTGCTCCTGAGCGGCTGGCGCTCCAGGGCATGATCGACGAGGTCCAGAAGGTCGTGACCGGCACTGCCAGGATCAAGCTCTACAAGGGCAGCTGCATCATCGCAGGCAGGAAGGCGCCGAAGTCTTTATATAATGTGAAGCTTGCCACCTTTGAGGCTGAGGATGTGTACAACCAGAAGGATGCTGAAGGGTTCATTAAACTGAATGCCTTGAGGCTTAAGGCGAACAGGTCACTCAGGGGCAGGTAGTGTCTGACCTCAGATACTGGATCGGCCTTTCTCTTGTTCAGGACATAGGGCCGATAACCGCAAAGCAGCTGATTGCACATGCAGGCGATCCGGAACATATCTTCAGAATGGATATGCATGACCTTCTTTCGATTCATGGCATAACCAGGGCCCGGGCAGAGAATATCAGGACTTTCTCGCTTTGGGACGATGTGGAAAAACAGGTGAGAGGTCTGGAGAAAAGGGGGCTTTCTGCGATCTGTTACGGAGATGCGGACTATCCTCCAGCGCTGAAAGAGATCCCTGATGCACCGGTCGTTCTTTATGTAAAAGGAACATATCAGCCTGAGGACCGGTATGGTATTGCGGTCGTAGGCTCCAGGAAATATTCCCCGTACGGCGAGACCGTAACGCATAAGATCTCCGGAGAGCTCGCTTCTGCAGGGCTCACGGTCATCAGCGGCATGGCACGGGGCATTGACACGTTCGCCCACCGGAGCGCTTTGACCGCAGGGGGCAGGACTATTGCCGTATTGGGCTCAGGTCTTGATGTCTTCTACCCGGCAGAAAATAAGGGACTGATGGAAAAGATCGCGGCTTCAGGCTGTGTCATGACCGAGTTCCCTCTTGGCACCGCGCCGAACAGGGAGAACTTCCCGCGAAGAAACAGACTCATAAGCGGGCTTTCGATGGGTGTGCTGGTGATCGAGGCAGCAGAAGGCAGCGGTTCGCTCATCACGGCAGCCATAGCGCTTGAGCAGAACAGGGAAGTTTTTGCTGTGCCGGGCAATATCACGTCAGGCACCTCTGCAGGCACGAACCTGTTGATACGGCAGGGCGCCAGGATGGTGACCCGGGCAGATGATATTATTGAGGAACTGGCCCCCGTGCTGAAAGGGTTCATCAGGAGCGGTACAAGGCAGGAGGTCGAACTCTCGGCTGAGGAAAAGGGTCTCTGTGCCGGTATGACATGCGAACCGCAGCATATTGATATCATATCCAGAGAGATCAGGTTGCCAGTTCACAGGATTCTTGATATACTCCTTTCCCTGGAGTTAAAGGGGGTTGTAAGACAGTCAGATGGAAAGAGGTTCTATCTTGCATGAAACAGAGACGCTGACCCAGAAGCTGCTGAGGGTGCTGCGTATGATATCCACGGACAGGGATGATATCGAGATCGATTCCGAAAAGCTTCTCGCGTCTGTGGACTATGAAGAAGAGGACCTTGCCGAGATCTGGGAAGAGCTCGATGAGCTTGAGGCCACAGAGCAGGTTGATGAGGTTGAGCTTGACATTTTGAAAGCACTTCTTGTTTATATACTGATACGGGACAGTTCCTACGAAAAAGAGGACATCTTCTCCTTTATCTTCGGCAATGGGAGAAGGATCCTGTGGAGCTGATCGGGTTTTTTGTGTGCACCGGGAGGAAGAAATGAAATCGCTTGTTATAGTTGAGTCGCCCGCAAAGGCCAAAACGATCAGCAAGATCCTTGGCAAAGATTTTACGGTCAAGGCTTCCGTCGGCCATATCAGGGACCTGCCTGCCAAGGAGATGGGCATTGACATAGAGAAGGGCTTTGCTCCCAAGTATATCATCATCCCCGGCAAGGAGACGGTGATCAAAGACCTGAAAAAGGCTGCAAAAGAGGCTGATACCGTATATCTTGCCCCTGACCCTGACCGGGAAGGGGAAGCGATCGCCTGGCATATTGCTGAGGAGATCAAGGGCAAGGCTAAAAAAGTATTTCGTGTCACCTTTAATGAAATAACCAAGACCGCGGTCAAGGAGGCGATGAACCACCCGACCGAGATCAATGTTCAGAAGGTCGATGCGCAGCAGGCGCGCCGGATCCTCGACAGGCTTGTGGGATATGAACTCAGTCCGCTGCTCTGGAGAAAGGTTCGCAGAGGCTTAAGCGCAGGAAGGGTCCAGTCAGTGGCGGTCAGATTGATCGTTGACCGTGAACGTGAGATCGAGGCCTTCAAGCAGGAAGAGTACTGGTCGATCAACGCGGAGTTCGAAGGCTCGAACAAGCCTGTATTCTGGTCAAAGCTTGTAAAATACCGCGGCGACAAAGTTGAGATCGGCAATGCCGAACAGGCCGAGGCTGCTGCCGCTGATATCAGGGCCAGCAGGTTCGTCCTTTCAAAGATCGACAAAAAGAAGAAAAAGAGGAACCCGGCCCCGCCTTTTATCACAAGCACGCTCCAGCAGGAAGCCTCCCGTAAACTTCGCTTCACGGCCAAAAAGACGATGATGATGGCCCAGCAGCTTTATGAAGGCATCGAAATCGGCGAGGAGGGTGAAGTGGGACTCATAACCTACATGAGGACAGACTCTCTCAGGGTCTCTGTTGAGGCCCAGCAGGCTGCCAGAGAATATATCGAAGCGACCTATGGCAAGGATTTTGCGCCTGAAAAACCGCCTGTGTACAAAAGCAAGGCATCTGCCCAGGACGCCCACGAGGCAGTGCGTCCGACCTATTTGACCAATGCCCCGGAAGCAATAAAACAGTATTTGAGCAAAGATCAGCTTGCCCTGTACAAGCTCATATGGAACCGTTTCATCGCAAGTCAGATGGCCCCTGCGGAGCTTGAACAGACGACCTTCGAGATCTCCTGTGCTACAGAACCGTGCAAGGGTGAACCGGTGCTCAGGGCCTCAGGCAGTGTCGTAAAGTTCCAGGGGTTCATGGCGCTGTACACAGAAGGCACGGACGAAGTGATGGATGAAGGTGAAGCGCTCCTTCCTCTGCTTAATCAGGGAGAGCCGCTCTCGCTCCTTGAACTGCAGCCAAAGCAGCATTTTACCCAGCCTCCGCCGCGGTACACCGAGGCGACACTGGTCAAGGCGCTTGAGGAAAAAGGCATCGGCAGGCCGAGTACGTACGCTGCCATCCTCTCGACCATACAGGACAGGAAATATGTGCAGAAGGCAGAGGGCAAGTTCTCTCCCACTGAGCTCGGCACAGTCGTGAATGACTTTCTTGTTGAGCGGTTCAGCGAACTTATGGACATCAGTTTTACGGCAAACATGGAAGAGAACCTTGACCATATTGAGGACGGCAAAAAGAAATGGGCAAAGATCGTAAAGGACTTCTACAAGCCCTTTCATGAGAAATTGAACGAGGCTGCAGCCGTGAAGGGCAAGGTAAAACCTGAGGACATAGCAACCGAGCAGACCTGCGAGAACTGCGGCAAGCCGATGGTGATACGCTGGGGAAGGCATGGAAGGTTCTATGCCTGCACAGGGTTCCCTGAATGCAAGACGACCAAACCGCTTGAGGGCGAAGGCCAGGCAGGGGAGCCTGAAACAACAGACGAGAAATGCCCGAAGTGCGAATCACCTATGGTCATACGGTCCGGCAGGTTCGGCAAATTCATCGCCTGCTCCAAATATCCGGAATGCAAGACAACGAAACCGGTCTCTACGGGCATGAAATGCCCGCTTGATGGCGGAGACATTGTGGAGCGAAGGTCAAAACGAGGCAAGTTCTGGGGATGCGGCAATTATCCCAACTGTACCTTTGTCTCCTGGTATAAGCCTGTTCCTGTGCCATGCCCCAAGTGCGGCGCAGCATTTCTGACCGAGAAGTGGGACAAGGCCGGCAATGTGACCCATATCTGCGTTAATAAGGAATGCGGTCACAAGGCCGAGGTCAATAAAGAAGATACAGAGCCTGCTGCAGCAAGCTGAGGCAAGGCTGTACCCATTGACAGACTGAATTACTCCAAAGGACATAGAGAAACGCCCAATTCTTGTGAGCATCGAGACTCGCCCTGCTCCACCCCGTGCCGTTCATCGGAAAGACAACAGCGCAATTGAGTTTTTAAAGCCCGATGTTGTAATATTTATATTTGTAAGGGATGAGAACGCTGGAAGCCTGGCATTGAAGAGCTCGCAGCCGGAGCTGATAGTATCCTGAATGATTCCAAAGACAAGCTCCCCGCAGACTCTCAGACCGATAAGGTCTTTACCCGAAGCCTTTCAGGCGCGGGATATAACGATTTTTTTGAAGCACTGATTGGGATAATACATGAACGAAGAGCTCAAGCAGGAAATGATGAAAAAGTCAGCTGACGGGAAACTTCTCTGCTCAGTCGCCAGAAAGATCGCAGAAGACCTGAAGATCCCCTATAGAGAAGTTGGCAATGCTGCGAATGACCTCGGCATCAGGATCAAGAGCTGTGAGTTAGGCTGCTTCTGATGGAAACGCTTCTTTTTGAGTTCGCACTCACCTGTTATTTTGCCGCTACCATTGCCTGCGGCCTTGAACTGTTCAAGGGAACCAGGACCACCTCACGCATCATGTTCGGCCTTGTGATAGCCGGGTTTGTACTCCACACGATAACTATCCTTGCGCGGTATTTCATCTCAGGACACATGCCCACAGCAAGTCTCCACGAGGCTTCTTCTTTTTTCTCCTGGTGCATTGTGCTGCTCTTCTTTTTCCTTGAATACCGATACCGCGTCGGGCTTCTCGGCTCATTTATCATGCCTGTGGTATTTGTCCTTATGCTCACGTCCTCCATGCTGCCGAGAAAGATAGAGAGCCTGAGCCCGATTCTGCAGAGTTCCTGGCTCTTTATCCATACCGCGTTTGCCTTTATCGGCGATGCTGCCTTTGCCATGGCTTTCGGTATCGGCATCATGTATCTGGTTCAGGAGCACTACGTCAAGTCCAAGCATCTGGGAGGTCTCTTCAAAAGACTGCCGAGCCTCCAGATCCTCGATGAGATGAATTACCGCCTGATCACGATCGGCTTTCCCTTCCTGACCCTGGCGATCATTACCGGTGCGCTCTGGGCTGAAACTGCGCTCGGCAGATTCTGGAGATGGGACCCTAAAGAGGTTTGGTCCCTGATCACCTGGTTTATCTATGCCGGCGTGCTCCACCTGAGGCTCACCAAAGGCTGGCGGGGGAAAAAGGCGGCTATCCTTTCGATCATCGGTTTCTTAGTTGTTCTTTTCACCTTCTTCGGCGTTAATCTGCTGCTTAAGGGATACCACGCATTCTGATGAATATTGCAGTTGTTGGACTGAACCATAAGACAGCGGATGTCGAGCTCAGGGAAAAACTCGCCTTTAACGGCCCAAAGCTTGAAGAAGGACTGCTCAGCATAAAAGCCATCCCCGGCATAAAAGAGGCTGCGATACTTTCGACCTGCAACAGGGTGGAAATTTATCTGAACGTTGCAGACCTGCAGCAGGCCTTTGCCTCGCTCAAGGATTTCCTTGTGCAGTTCTTTGATCTCAAACGCGATTCCCTGGATACAGCCCTGTACCTGCATGAAGATATGATGGCAGTGAAGCATATCTTCAGGGTTGCTTCGAGTCTCGATTCCATGGTGCTGGGCGAGCCCCAAATCCTCGGGCAGCTGAAAGATGCCTTTGATTTTGCGCTTGAGAAGAAGGCAACGGGCGCGCTCCTTAACCGGCTTCTGAAAAAATCGATATCCGTTGCAAAACGGGTAAGGACCGAGACAAGGATCGCATCAAGCGCGGTTTCGATCAGCTTTGCCGCAGTTGAGCTTGCAAAGAAGATATTCACCGATCTTTCCGGCAAGTCGTTCATGCTCCTTGGCGCAGGAGAGATGGCTGAACTGGCTGCCAAGCATATGATGAACAACGGTGTCCGGGAGATCGCTGTTGCCAACAGGACCTTTGAACGCGGCTGCGAGCTTGCGCATGAATTCAACGGCAAGGCGATAAAGTTCGAGGAATTCCCTGATAAACTGGTCGATACGGATATCCTGATATGCTCCACCGGAGCGCCTGCATATGTCCTTCTAAAGGAGCATATGCAGAAGGCCATGAAGGCCAGAAAACAGAAGCCTGTTTTTCTTATCGACATATCCGTGCCGAGAAATATCGACCCTGCGATCAATGATATGGACAATGTGTACCTGTATAATGTCGACGATCTCAATGATGTCGTGGATACAAACAAGCAGGAGCGCCAGAAAGAGGCGGAGAAGGCAGAGGCGATAGTCGAGGAAGAGATCGAGACCTTCAAAAAATGGCTGTCAACGCTCGATTCAGTCCCGGCGGTTGTTGCTCTTCGTGAAAAGGCAGAGGCGATCAGGAAGGAAGAGCTCGAGCGGTTCCTGAACAGGTTCCCCGGACTGGGCGAAAAGGAGCGGAAGGCAATAGAGGGACTGTCGAGCGCCATCATGAACAAACTTATCCATGGGCCCACCATAGCCCTGAAGGATGATGGCGAAGACAAAGACATAATGATAGCAGTGATCAAGAGACTCTATGGGTTAAACGGAGAAGATGATGAAAAAAAATAAAGTGGTGATCGGCACGCGCGGCTCAAAGCTTGCGCTCTGGCAGGCAGAATGGGTGAAGGCAGAGCTGCAGCATAGAAACCCCGGTCTTGAGATCGAACTGAACAAGATCAAGACGACCGGCGACAAGATCCTTGATGTGCCGCTTGCAAAGGTCGGCGGAAAGGGTCTTTTCGTTAAGGAGATCGAGGAGGCTCTGCTCAGGGGAGAAGCTGATCTGGCCGTGCATAGCATGAAGGACGTGCCTACCGAATTTCCCGAAGGACTCTACCTTGCAGCGATCTGCGAGAGGGAAGACCCGAGGGATGCGTTTATCGCTCAGAGCAAGCAGCAGGCGGCAAAGAGCCTTAAGGACCTTCCTCAGGGAGCGACCATCGGTACAAGCAGCCTGAGACGGTCATGCCAGCTTCTGAGCAAAAGGCCTGACCTGAAGATCGCCCAGCTCAGGGGGAATCTTGAAACGCGATTCAGAAAGCTCGATGAAGGTCAGTTCGATGCCATGATCCTTGCAACTGCAGGAGTGAAAAGGCTCGGCTGGCAGCAGAGGATAAGCGAGGTGATTGAGCCTGAGATAAGTCTTCCGGCGATCGGTCAGGGTGCTGTCGGGATCGAATGCAGGACCAACGACGAGTTCATCAATAAGCTTATTGCACCTCTTAACCACAAAGAGACCTCGATCTGTGTCAGGGCTGAACGGGCACTCCTGAAAAGGCTTCAGGGTGGCTGTCAGGTGCCGATCGCTGCGTACGCCACGATCAGGGACAACAGGCTGGTCATGGACGGGCTAGTCGGCAGCGTCACAGGGGATCAGATCATCAAGGAACACCTTGAGGGCAGGATCGAAGATGCCGAGACGATCGGCATAACCCTGGGCGAGAAGCTGCTCTCAAAAGGTGCGGACAAGATACTCGCCGAGGTTTACGGCAGAGAGATCAACCCGATCGACGCACCGTAATTGCCGTGCAGGCACATTAACTTCGCTGAATTCTTCTTTCAGTCTATTTTTGAACGCAGGAATCTCCCGACATCTGCCCCATGTTGATCCGTGTGGATGAAATAGTGATACAGTCATAATCAGGGTCTGTGGTATGAGCAATCCGTATTGTCCTGAGCGGCGATATAGTTCCCCTGCGGCTAAACTTGAACGTGACCGGAATGCCATAACCATTGGCAATGTTTTCATGCTCAACCGTCTTGGGAAATGCCGGAAGAACAGTATCTCCGGCGCCCACATTTATGGCACTATTGTCATTCGTATCTTCAACAATCCTGTATGTTGTTGCAGCCGTGAAATCAGCGAAGTATACCCGATTTCTGGTCATTGCCATGGTTCGCGCCAACATCAAATCGGCATAGATATCTTTTGTCTGTTTCTCGACTTTATATCTGCCCATCCATCCTGAATAGGCATACGCAAGCGAACTGCTAAGGATACCTATGATCGTGATTATGATCAGAAGCTCGACCAATGTTACGCCCCGGCGGTTGTTCATGTCCCCCCCCCATTATGTAACCCCTTGAACTGGCACAGATAAACGAGGAGGAACAACCTATTTGCTGACAGCAGGATCTCCAATAAACCCGTTCCGTTGAATACTAAGGCAACGTGCCCCCTCGTTGCGTATTTTACTGACGAGGGACCATGTTTTCAAGCATATTTTTTACTTTTTTTATCTCACTCTATAGTGCTGAAAGGTTGAAGTTTACCAATGCTTACCATGATTGCACATAATGAAAGCACTATGATATCATAGTAGGCAGGCACAGGGACAGAAAAGGGGGGGGAATTAAGATGAAAAAAATTCTTATTGATACAAATGCGTATGCCGCATTCAAGAAAAATGAAGCTCACGCTGTTACAACACTTACACTAGTAGAATATATAGGCTTTAATATCATCGTGTTAGGCGAATTATTCAGCGGCTTTAAGGGCGGAACCAAAGAGGCAAAAAATAAGGCAGAACTTGAACAATTCCTTGATTCCCCCCGAGTCAACGTCATTCAAATAGATGAAGAAACCGCAGAGTTTTATGCAAGGATTTACTGGGATCTTAAGCGAAAAGGCAAACCTGTGCCGACTAACGATCTGTGGGTGGCCGCTTCCGCCATGCGGCATGGCCTGGCTCTCTTTACTTATGATGAGCATTTCGACAACATTGATGGGCTTATTTTACATAACGGAAATTTGTAATCAGGAGGCTGCCATGTCAACAATGACAATTAGAGGACTTGACGATTTAACGATAAAGGCGCTCAAGGAAAAGGCTAAACAGGAAGGGACAAGCATGAATGCAGCTTTGGTGAAACTTCTTCAGAAAGAATTAGGGCTCAAAAAGAAAAAAAGGACGGTTGTATATAACGATTTAGACCATCTCGCCGGAACCTGGAGCGATAGAGATTATAAAGAGTTCCAGAAGAGGACAGAGGATTTCGAAAAGATAGATGAGGCCATCTGGAAATGAAACGCGCTCATGCCTTGAGCCTTGGAATTATCCTTGTCACAAACAATACCAGGGAATTCGAACGAATAAAAGGGCTAAAAGTTGCCGACTGGACAGCATGATTTTTTTCAGGTTCGTGCTGTGGCCTGCAAACGCCTTGCCCGGCCTGTCGAGACTATTGGACAACATCAACTATTAAGCGTACAAGCTGCTTCAAGATTATTTTTGGTTTTCAATATACGCTCGCGCCGCCAATAGACTTCTGTTCAACAATTTCTACTGGAGCGCTAATCTCGTCGAGTTCTCTCTTGAATCGGGCAAGATCTGAAGAGCTGTCAGAGCGCATCAAGATCATAGTCTCGCCGCTTTCCACTCTCGCCTTCCACTGAGCAAATGGCACGTGCGGCCACAACAGAGCCAGCCTCCTGGCACTGATATATTGCAGTCTCTTGTCTTCCGTAGCCCGAAGAATCAGGATATATTTTCCGTTTTCGCTCATACCAACTCCGCTGAATATTGATTTGCAACTTCAGCTTTGATGGTTAAAGCCTTTTCTTTTCTGAAGCAATATATCATCTGCTGGACTGAGCCTCAGAGTTTTTCTTCCCAACCTCAACAGTGAAAGGGATGCTTACAACTGCCTCTGCACCGTCAGCATCCTTGATGGATACCGCAACATCGTAAGTTCCGGAAGTCAGCCCCTGCAAGGCAAGACTGACCATACCCGTATCCGAATCGATCTTCATCCCGCCGGGACCTTTTAATAGCGTGTAGGAGAGTCGATCACCGTCAGGATCCTCTGCCTGAATAAAGGCTGTATACCCAGTTAATGACGTATTTGCATTTGCCAAATTAGCTTTGGCAAGCGGCGGAGTGTTCCCGATCACAACGAGCTGCCTAAGCGACACACCCCTCACATCACCTGCAGCAGGAATAACTTCAACCTCGACCGTGTCACCTTTTTTGAAAGGGCCTCTGAAAACCGGACCTTCCACATCGCTCATTACTTCATCGTTCAGCTTCCATACATAACGAAATGTTACTGTTCCCTCTTTACCGGGCTCGGCTTCAGCGGACACTGAAAGTTCATCGCCCTTGCGGGGCTGCTGAGGCGTCAGTCGTAACCGTGCAATTCTTGGCACAGAGGTCGCACTGTCTATTTTATTCATGAGCGGCGGTTGCTCTATCGGCGACACCGGCCCTGGCTCCTGCTGAGCAGAAGAGCTGACTGCTCTTCTGGCGTCCTGCCGTTCACAGGCAATCGCGCAAAAAGCGAGAAGAAAAGCTCCGAATAGTGTTAGTGCGAGTCGACCCATTGCGTGGCGCCCTTATCCCATTGGCACATCCTGATTAATCCGGCCGAATTAATAGCTACAGCAAAGGCATCCTTGCCATTACTGAGGTAAAATGACCCTCCGCCTGCGGTGCCATCGATCGGGAACCCCATTGAGTTTAGAGCGAGACATGGCATGTTATTGCAAGGCGGAGTGTTAGGAGGTGTTTGATTGCCAAGATCTACGAATCCGGCTGGTACCACGCCGTTACCGCACGCGCCCTTATTCACCGTTGCAGTATTCCGATTATTATCCTGATAGGTCCGGCTGAAGGTAACTCTATTCGGCAGTATCTTGGCTGCAGCCCAGCCGGCCGGATTCGTCGCCTCAGCAGCTATACGCACGTTATTGCCGTCCGTATCTTCGTACCGGAATATCTGATATGCGTTAGTCGCAGTGTTAAACACCACAAAGACCTTCCGGCGACGCAGAACTCCATTGACGATACTACCAGCGCCCTGGGCTGCTGCTTCGTTCTGGGCCAACTTGAGATCATCCATAAGCTGCTTCGCCGCAGCCTTCACCTTGGTCTCTGAACTCATCAGTGATAAAAACTCAGGAATAGCAAGCATAGCAAGAATCGCAATGATAGCTACTACTACCATCAGTTCTACCAACGTGATTCCGTGCTTGTTCTGAACTATCACTGCAACGTCCTCCACCAAAGCGTCTTAACAGGGTTCTCCTGCACTGCATTCGACGTGAAATTGCCATCACCAAGCTGGATAAACTTCCCGTCAAAGGAGAGAATGGACACATGGTTATTCTCTATCGCAAGACCACCCACAACAGGGGAGCCGATATCCTTTGAGAGGGTTAAGACCGTCTTCTTTCCAGGAATTGCCGTGTCGTCAGTTGGCTTGAGAGAAAGCGCCATAAATCGTCCGGTTGCGGCAGTTCTCACTTCATCAGGCCGCAATCCGATATCTGTGTACCCCTTTGCCGTGCCGATGTATATATTCCCTTTAGAATCAACAAGGGGTTGAATCCATATCTTTTCGCCATCATTTGTGGCAAAACTCTTGTCGTCCAGACTGGCCCAGAGGTTCGTAAGTGTTTTGTTGCTCTCAAACTGAAACGCATAGAGGTGATATTTAGTGGTTGCCTCATCCTGAAGACTCTCCCTGCCTCCTGTGCCAAATATGAGCTTATGTCCGGAGACAGCAACCATCGACCCAATAGGCTCCTTTACGCCTGCCGGAGGTGTTGATGTAACTTCTGGCATCGCAAGCGTCGTGGAATCTGCCGGCACAAAAAATGCCGGTCCATTTCCTGCCGTGCCGTCTGCCGCAATACTCACCCCGTCGACTGCGCGCAACATCCAGAGTCGACCCTGCATATCACCGAAGACCACATAATCATCAGTACCATTGTTCCCATAATCCATCAGAGCAGGAATCGAAGGGGTATAGTTTACATTCTCAGCGTCGCCGGTATATATAAGCTTTGTCTCCCATACAATATCACCAGTACGGAAGTTGAGGCCGAAAGCGCTCAACCCCTGAACGTTATGAGCAGGGCCCAAAGGATTCGTATCCACTGGCCTCAACCATGGAGCTGTGAGGATTACATTGGTGTCGAGTGTCGTGCCGATCTGAACCCTACCGATAGCAACTCCCTTGGAATTACCCATATTCGGATCAAAATTAAGTCCTGTTGTCAGACCCTCTGCTGAAGTGTAGGTGCTTGGAAAACTGCTCGTCGGATAGTAATTCCTTATCGGGTTAGTAGAGCTTACCGGATTAACCTTGCTGCTATAGGTCCGCTCCCAAAGCACTGAAGGGTTGTATGGATCAGAGACATCAAGCGCAAAAACGATACCCTCACTGATCACACCTGGCTGTGCAGTTGATGCCGTGGCCACCAGTATCGTCCGCCACTGATTTGGTGTGCTGATATCATTGTCATGATCCACGAAGAAATCTCCGACAGCAGGCGAACTGTCAACAGAGACAGCATATGAAAAGACCGGACAGATACAGTGGTTTGGATCTGTAGTCGGGTCGCAACTTGTTATCGTCTCACCCGGATTGCAGTCTGTAAAGGTCTGATTCTTCAAAGAAGTAAGAAGCGCTGACGGAATATACGCCCAAATCTCCTTACCCCTGTTGCTGCCGGACTTATCGCTGTAAGTCTTTGATGTGCCGTCCCAGGCCGCCGCATAAAATGCATGCAGCATACCATCGTGTCCTCCGGCAAATACTATCTTGTCCCGGCTGCCGGCGCCGCTAACGAGGGTGCTGCGGGTCAACACTGCAGGGGTTGAGTGTTCGATGCCCCCAAGCCTTTTGCTCAGGTCATCAGTGCCGGCAGGCAGGGTTTCGCTTGCATTCTTGCGTCCGCGAACAGAATGAACCAACGCCTTGACACCGTTCAGCGTTTTTGTTGCATCCGGATCAAGATAATGCCAGAGCTTTGTTGTATCTGTCTGTGCAGCGCCGATATTGCCAATCTCAAAGGCCAGTTTTGTTGTTGAGCCTGGCAGGGTGGTGAAGATGTATCGTGACGAATTTGAACTTGTCGGATTGGCCGGATTGGCGCCACTGGCTCCTGCCGGAGGCATTACGGAATTTGCACCCGCATCCCAAAGCTTGGTAGCAGGATTTGTTGTGACATCAATGGCGTACAGGTGTCCCTTGTACCCGGGGAATTCAAAAGTAGCCTTATACAGTATGTTGTCTTTTTGAACAGCGCCGGCCTTGACATATTCGTTCGGTACAATCTGCAGCTGCAGTCCGAGCAGAGAATTTAGAACATATTTTGTGCCGCAGGTTGTAGACTTGTCCCAGTCAACATCGCAACTAGTTAATAGAGGTCCAAACTGCAACCCAGTAGCAGTTGCAGAGCAGGTTGCAACGCCACCTGTGTCGTATGTAATATTTTTTGTAGGCGTGCAAATTGACTGACTGGCTGTATTAGGCGTACAAACGCTGCAGCCGCCGGTCACATCATCCGTTACATCGGCAATACTGGTTAACAACGGAGCGGGAATGGCAGCTTTAGGCGGGGGACCCACGACAGCAGCAACCCCTGTTGGAAAGGTGACCCTGATTTCCTTAATATTTAAGTCTGCGCCAGGCGCCGTGGTACCACTGCCGTACGGCTGAAGACTTCCGATTTTGAGACCCATAAGTGTATTGGTGGTCGGGTTATAGGTGGTGCCATCGCTGCTGATATACACGCCGCAGACATTCGTCGAAATATTTTCGATAATATTTGTAAGGTCAATCTGGAGCTTCGGACAGGTTGAACCGGCAGTGCAGGTGCACGACCCGGTCAGCGCAGGATAATTGGGCGGATTGGGTGTATTTAAGACAGCCTCTATGGTCACGATGTAGGGATTCGTAAATTTAGAATCGATAATATCACTATTAAATTTCAGATCAAGCAGTCTTTCATTTGGCGTTATGATGCCGGAATTATTGCAGACCAGATATTTATGCCCTGCCAGATATGCAACATACCCCTGTGAAGGACTTCCGTTTATCCGGCCGCCCACAAAATAGTCATATGCAGGAGGAGCTGCTGCCCGCGGACTTGAATAGGCGGTTGTGTCCTTGTCATGGATAAATCTCTGGACTGTCGAGTTCCAGGCATAATCAGGAGACGGCGACATGAGCGGCCGGAAGTTCTTGACATGACCAGAGGCAGGCATATGCACCCAGCCGGCGCACTGGTTGATAAAATGCGTAGTCCCTTCAACCGCTATTTTGGTCTGGTCGCAAGAAGATATATCATTGCAAAGCCCGCCATTTGTATCAAGTCGCGGCGGCACGTATGTTTTCTTGGTCAGAAATCCACCGGTTGTGACCGTGTTGCCGGCAGTCTTATTGCCATCATACTGATATGACCCTTCCATAGTCTCAAGTGAGGCACACTCGAAAAGGCCTGCGTTGCCTCTTTCGAGAAAGCCCCTTATTTCACTCATGATTGTTACCTGATCAGCAGGCGGTATTTTGCAGCCCGTAGCATAACCAGCGTAGTAACATATATTCTGACCTATGGGACTGAGGGCACTATCTCCCGGACATTCCGTTGCATTAATAACACCGGTGCCGCAGGTCGGAGAGGCGCAACTCATGGCTGCGCCAGGGACAGAGCAATATTTACGATTTCCATTTGCATTATCGGAAATACATGTTGCAGTATCAGGCACCCCAGAACTACAAGTTGGAGCTACGCATGAGTATCTATTAGGGTTATTATCTTTACTGCATCGATTTGCACCTGTTGTGCAATAACCTGTTCTAAAACTATAGCCATTCGGACAGCTCGCAGTGGCACATGAAGCAGCTGTCGCAGCCTTGTAACAGGTAGAAGGCCATGTTGTACACTGCGCAGCATTTACGGCATAACCGGAAGGACAAGAACCACTTACTGAACATTTATCACCGCACCCGTCGTCGATGATCCAGTGCGGGGCCCATAGCAGCTGAAAGTTGTCCAGATCGCCCGCAATTACCTCTTCTTTTGTAATTGTACTGAAAATATCATAAACCCGCGAACCCAGACCGGAAGCCTTGAGGTAATCAAGCAAAATGCTCGTAGCCCCTTCCCCAAGCACTGCCACTTTAGGGGGAATGCCTGTGAGCACTTTGTCCACAGGGGCAGAAAAATCATAGTTGGAGACATGATACTTCATGGATGTGTAGTAGCTGAGAGCAGCATCAAACGATGCTTTTTTGGTTGAGTCCAGGGCATTATAGTCATTAATATCGATAACAAAAGGGCCACCCCGATAATTAACCGGCGATGTGGTGCCTGAGGTTGTAGCCGTGCTGTGCTTGATCTGGACCGTTGCGTCTGTACCGCTCTTATTGATAAAGAAATCAATTGCATGGCGCCCCTTGGTGTCCGCCGTATCGGGAGCGGTAATGGTGCCCCCCGGGCCGACCTCCTTGTTAGGATTAATTACCCAGTAAGCGGGAACACCAATCTTTAATATATCATAAATAAAGCCATAAGCCTGGAAGGTGCCCTGATCGTTCAGGCTGGAGTCACATTCAGCATGATACGTTGTAGTGCCGATCTTGCCATATGCGTAATCCTTATACTCCGGACATTTGGCAGTATCGAGCGCAAAGGTGGCAGGATTAGAAAAACATTCCTTGTTCGGCTGCCAGCACGGGTCGAACGGTATGATAATTGACCCCTTTGGGAACGTCCGTGAAGCAGCATTAACATTGGGCGCAAATACAAACAGGCAGATAATAACCAGCAGAAAGGATACCACCTGCCTCATCCATGCCCTTACCCCTGTTGACTTATACGCATGCATCTGTTTCATGTTCTTTCTCCTTCCATCAAGACTGCGTTATTCTTAAATATTTCTTTCATGCAAAATCATCCCACATTCATTAAAGTGTCTGTCGGGTAGTCCCCGGCGCCGAGACGCTCTCGGATGTTTTCCCGCTTTTCTGAACGCCAGTCCCAAGTTGAGCGTAGGGGCTGCCGGCTCCAGTAAATAGCAGCATCGCCTCTATTGTGGAGGTTGTTCCTGTAGCGCCGTCAGTGCCAGTAGCAACTGCAACTATAATCTGATCTCTATCATTGGTAAAATCATTGTCACCATCGTCATTGTCCTTAAGAAAGACATTGTACCCAGCTGCTGCAAGGTCGTTCATTAAGTCACTTGCCGGCGCAGGCAATATGCCGGTCCTGTCTTTATACGCTGAGTCACTTGTATCAAGAAGGTTGCCCAACTGACCGCACCAGTTCGGCGGTATGCAGTTGTTCTGCCAGAGCTGATCCCTCATCTTCTCGACACCGGCCGTGGCTACATAATACCCCTGAGTCTTTTCCCTGGCCGTAGCAAGTGCCCTGAAATAGGAAGTCATGGTAAAAATAAGCGCACTTGCCACAAGAAGCAGGATAAGCGAAAAAAGCATTGCAATGACAAGGGCAATACCCTTTTGATTTCCAATAATTGCTCGACTATTTTTCAAGATTCTTAACCTCCACACGTTTTGAAAGAAGCATGCGCCTGAAACTGTCGCCCGGTGCATTATAGGTTGTGCCAAGTGCTGCACTTGTGCCGACAACATAGGACGTGTTATTCACAAAATTTCTTTCAGGAAAGTCTGAACGCACTAACAGCCAGATATTGATAGCCTTGATATTCGTTATATCCGTCGCTGCAACGGTATTCTGAACCGTCCCGTCACTCAGGATATATTCGAACTGCAGGGCATCCACCCCACCCCAGGCAGTGCCGCCCGCCCTGTCGTGGGCCTCAAGCAGCACATCATTGTTGGTTGTACAGTTGCTGTTCCAGCTTACTATGCGCAGATCCCTTCCGTTAACGTCGAACCTTTTGCGTGTAACAACATATACATTACTCCCATTATTTAAAGCCTGATCAAGGGCAGGTGTGATCGTCAGTGAAGTCCCTCCAAAGGCAGTGACCTGATACGCCCTGTTCAGAATCGTCGGCGCAAGCGTATCAAAAGTGACAAAGGCTCTCGCATTTTCTGTCGCATTACCGCCCAAACTCAGACCGCTGACATTCGCATATGAAGCATTTACCGGTATTGTAACAGCACCCGAAGCGGCTGCAGCATTCATAACAAGAAAAGGTATTGCAGCACCTGCCGTATTATTGAGTACCTGTTCTGATGTCAGAAAGGTAAGGGTGTCGAAAGGAGCTGCATTGGTATGCGTAAGAGAATTCGTCGCAGTGCCTGCACCGCAGAAGGTTACATTCGGCGTAGCGCCTACAAAAAGACCTGAGAGCCTCAACTCCTCTGTCATGTAATTAAGTATCCGCTGGCCCTTCTGTGTCAGTTCCTGATTGATCTGGACATCGGCCATGCGCTGTCCAAGAAAGGAAAATGTTGGATAGGCAACAGCTATAAACATCAGGAAGATAACCATTGCGATCATCAGTTCAACAAGCGTTGTCCCTGCTCGGCTTTTTATCTTATGCATGTAGTTACCCATGGCTACAGGCTCTTTTCCGTTATCAGCCGAAAAGTCTTCACCTCACCCTGGTAAGTATAGGTTGAAGTAATTGTCAACTTGCAGAGGCCTGAGGTCGCATTCACTATAAGCGCATTGGAAGTTCTCATGATCTCAAAAGGAGCTCCAGCAGTCGCGGCACTCACCACATCAGTTTCAGCATTGACAAAGTCTATGCAGGTATTTCCTGGAGCAGCGCCGCAAACATAAGCTGCCCCATTGCATGTCATGGAAGTCCCTGCTGCTAATAGTTCGTCCATTTTATATGCAGTCACGGCCTGCGACTTTGTTGTCAATAGCGCAGTCTTATCAGTGCTGACAGCGCTTGTGATAAGCGGCAGCAATGCAAAAAACGAAATGGAAAGAACAGTAACCGCTATTAACACCTCTACGAGTGTAAATCCTTTCGCTGGCCCTTTTTTCCACCGTCTGGTCATGTTATATGTCTCCATAAAGCAGCGCCTTTTTCTTACATGATGCATTGTCATTGAACCCTCACGATTATTTTAAAATTATAAAGCAAATACAGTGCCTGTTTAATGTATTTGTAACTATCTGAATTTTAAGGGTATTTATTTATCCTGCAAAGGAGAACTGCCTATGAAATGGAAGGCAATTCTACAACTATGAAATCCGTTACATAGTAACAGGCATATTTAAACTCCCTTCCTTGGCGACTCCGCCCGGCCTGCGGTTGGGCAAGGAATGGATGCCGGGGAGCTTTGACTCAGCGAGCGTCTACCCATTTGAGGTAATCTTCGGACCATTTGCAGAGCCTGACAAGGCCCGCTGCGTTAATATTGACTGCATAGGCCTCTGTGTTGTTGCTCAGGTACAGCGTTCCGGTAAAAGACGGAACGCCATCTGAAGTCATTTTCATGCATTTCTTGCCATAACAGGGCGGCGCTGCCATGGTTCCGAAGGATACCGGACTGGAGGGGATTCCTGCTCCGTTTCCGCAGGCGCTCTTGCCGACTGTTGCAGTAGCGCCATCCGAGGTCTTGTAGGTGAGGCCGAAACCGACATTGTGGAGAAGTGTCTTTGTGGGCGGAAATCCCGGAGCTGGTGATACCTCATCCGGCTCCTTTATATTGTCTCCGTCCGTGTCTTGGTATCTCCAGATGCTGTATAAATTGTTCGTTGTGTCAAAGACGACATACTCCCATCTGCGTCTGATCCGGCCTACTGACTCAGAGGGAGGCGCAGGCACGTCATCATCCCTTATAATAACGGAGCCCCCTTGTGAGGCCGCGTCCCTTTGAGCAAAGTGAAGGTCTGCCATGACCTCCCTCGCGGCAGCACTGATTCTGGTTTCGGAGGTAACGCCCTCAAAGAGTGTCCCGCCGAGTACCGCCACGAGAAGAGCGATGATTGAAAAGACAACTAAGATCTCAATAAGAGTCAGCCCGGCTTGGCACTGAGTGCTGATTGTTGCAGTTTTTCCTGCCGGCCTGACGCCGGGCCTCTCTATCTTTGCTGATCCCCTCAACAAACTCCCCCCCTCTCCCTGCAACAGCCGTTAAGTCCTTTGCCTCGTTGTTGGTCCACAAGACAGACGCTATTACGACACACACGATGCGGTGCGATTACGAATTGTTCTGTTTGGGTTGGATCAGGATTGAATCGTATGATACTGCTGCTAAACTCAATCCACCATCCCTGACAGATCAGTTACAGTGCTGCAATCCCCTCTGGGCTTAGAACTTATACGAAAAATGATTTCTCTGTCAAGGACAAAATGAAGTTATACTCTTTAAATTCTCGACAGACTACCATATAATTTGATATGGTTAGCCATATGAAGACAACCATACAGATACCTGATAGCCTTTTCAACGAGGCACGCAAACTTGCAAATGAGGAGCAGACAACTCTGAAGGCACTCATGGAGGAGGGACTCCGCCGCATTATTTCTGAACACAGGCAACGCGGCAGTTTCAAGCTCCGTAGCGCCATATTCAAGGGAAATGGTCTTCAGTCCAATATGGAAGGGGCAAACTGGGAGCGTATCCGTGATATCAGCTATGAAGGACGCGGCAGTTGATTGCAGTAGATACTAATCTTCTGGTGTATGCACACCGCGAAGACGCTCAATGGCATGATGCCGCATATCGTTGCATAGCAGGATTGGCAGAAGGGCAGAGCCTATGGGCTATATCATGGCCATGCATTCACGAATTCATCGCAATTGTTACTCACCCGAAAATCTATTCTCCGCCGACGCCAATCGACAAGGCAATAGAACAGATCGAAGCCTGGTTGGAATCCCCAAGTCTTGTTCTGATCTCTGAGACTGAGGATACTGGGCACAGATCAGGCCCGTGCTCCTGAGCAGCCGGATATCAGGGCCTATGGTCCATGATGCAAGAGTCGCTGCATTATGTGTGCTGCATGGCATAACCGAGTTATGGACAGCTGACAGGAATTTTAGCCGATTCCCTGGAGTTCAAGTCAAAAATCCATTAGGTCATTCGAAAACTGCCACTTATCTCTTCACTTTGCAGCAGACGAACTCAAGATGGCCTGTTCTTCTTCATTCAGCTTCGTCAGCTCATCGTTTAAATTGGTGATGGTCGTTTCAATGTCAGCTATACGTTGCTGAAGGTTAAAGGCAGATACACGTTGCTTCAGGTTAGTGTTTCTGCCCTTGATCTTGCTTCTTGCCTCCTCATTCAGCTGCTCCCGCTCGTTGATAAGCCTTTCCTGTTCAGGCTGGATAATAGTCTTTCTTTCATTTATTTGATCAAGCCGCTTCATCTGTTCAGAGGTCAGGCCTCTGGCAACCATACCCTCACTCCCATTCACTGAAGGCTCTTCGGGAGATAGCTGCTTTCCGTTGTCAGGCGACTTCTCCACAGCAGTCGGTTTTGATTCATCGCTACTTTCCGTGAGCGTCTCCTTCAGCACCTTCACCTCCTGCATGTTTGCGATCTCTTGCCGGTCAATCTCAAAAGTGCCTCCCTCAAGAACGCACAGGAGCGTCCCCTTCATATCCCGGCACGACTCAGCAATAATGGTCCTGCCATTTTTTAGCGTTATCTTCACCCCGGCAAAAGACAGCCCAGCCATGCATGCAATAAGAACAGTCGTCAGGAAGACGACTATTGCTTTTCTCATTTCCCTTCTCCTTTCTTTGATTCTCGCACAGATATCCTTTATTTCAACAATAATCTGCTCCAGCAAGTAAGGCTTCAGTGAATAGGGGAGGAATTACCCCCCCCTTGAGGTAAGAGGGGGAAGGGGGCGTTATGTTCCCCATCCTGCTATTACTTGCCCTCCTTCTTCGCAGGAGGGTTGGTCACAAGGTCTATGATCGTCTTGGCGTCCTTGCCGCCGATCACGACCATGCCGTCAGGGAGAACCAGGGTCGGGGTTCCGGTGATGCCGAGTTCAGTGGCAAGCTTGATATTGGCCTCGACCTCCGGCTTGTTATCACACTCAGGCTTGGGAATCTCTTTTTTCGCGAAATTATCCTCAAGCAACTGGACCGAATGCTTGCAGAGAATGCTCTGGGATTTCCAGAAGGCGTCGGGATGCATCGGCAGCGGTATCAGCTTGAGATAAAAAGCGATATCTTTTCTCTCTGCAACAACTTTTTTTATCTCCTCATGAACCCTTGCGCAGTACGGGCAGTCAGGATCAGTAAAGACCGCCACCCTGTATTTGGCATTCTTGTCGCCGAGGATCAGGGCATTGTCCAGCGGGATCTTTGCATAATCAACATACTTGATCAGATCACGGTTCACCTTCTCAAAGGTCTCCTGCGTCTTGTTCGTCCCGGTATCGACCTCAAAAATCGGACCGGCAACAACATGCCGCTTCGAAAAACCGATATACATAACGCCTCTGGTGCCCTTGTCCTCAATAATGACTTCCCATAGCCCTTTCACCGGGCTGAGTTTGATATCAAGGGGTTTTACCTCGGCAGCGCCCAACTTCGTGAGTATCTGCTGGACATCCTGAATATTCATGGAGTGACACTTCATGCAGTCCTCTTCACACCCGCCAAAAGCAGCGACCTTCGCCGGCAGCGTGCCCTGGAGGGCATGAAGCACTATGACAAATAAACCAATAATCAGAATTTTTTTCATAAAATCTTTCTTCTCCTTACTCGATATGATGATATTTTTTGTGACTGCTCAGGGTGTTTGGACTATAGTCTCAACACCTGCAGACTGTTCACCTGAACAGTCTCTTTTTATATCACAACTTGCATTATTTCGCAAAGGAAATGGGAATTCAATGAGGGCTTGCAAAGGGTACACCGGGGAAAATGGTAAAAAAACCGAAACCGGAATTACTTTTTGTCGATCTGTTTTATGATATCAGCGGCGTTCATGGCTCCCGGGATGAGCGTACCGTTCGGAAAGATGACCGCAGGCGTGCCGCTGATGCCGAGCTTTTCTGCAAGCTTGATATTCTCGTCAATTACTGTGGTCTCGCAGCTTGGTGCAGGAAGAGGCTTCTTCTCAAGGGCAGCCTCAAGAAGGTCCAGCGATTGCTCGCAGATAATAGCCTTTGATTTTCCGTATGCCTCTTTATGCATCGGCAGGGGGTAGAGGATAACATAGAAGGCTATATCCTTCCTGTCTTTTATCACCGTCTTCATCTCCTGATGAAGTTTTCCGCAGTATGGTCAATCGGGGTCGGAAAATACAATGATCTTGTTCTTTGCGGTCTTGTCACCCATAACAAGAGCATCCTTAAGCGGGATCTTTGAGACATCCACCTTGTTGATCTTCTGGAAACTCTCCTGGGTAAGGCTGGTCTTGGACTTGATATCAAAGATCTCGCCGCGCGTAATCGGAGAGATAATATGTTTCTTTGCATGATCGACGTAAACGATGGCTTTTTTGCCGCCCATATCAATACCGATCTCCCAGAGTCCAGCAACAGGGCTTTGCTTCACATGGATTATTTTTACATTCGGGATGAGGTCGTTCAGAATGCCTTTTGCCTCTTCAGCATTGAGGGGGTCTCCCTTTGCAGCGGCAATGGCTTCCGGCCTCATGCAGACAAGGGCAAAAAGAATAATTATCAATGTCAATATCTTGCGCATGGGATACTATACCACAACTTGCCCTGCAGATGAAATACCAAAAAGGTCAGAAATTGAGAGGCAGGCCCTCGGTCTTTATCACAAGCCAGGTGGTGCGCTCTTTTTCGAGGGAAAACTTCATATGAAAAGGCTTTGAGAGGTCTCCTGCAATATAGCCGGTGTCGCTGCCACGGGTCGCCAATACCCGGACATCCAGTTCAGCCGTGGCAGTCTTATCCTTTATATCAATAAGGGTAATCTCATATTCGATCTTGATATTATCCATGTTCTGGAAAAGTCTGGTCATGCCTTCCTTGATAAAGAGATAGGTGAGCCCGTATTCGTCAGTATAATTGAACGAAACCTTTGCCATGACCTCGTCAATCTTCTCCTGTTCGATCGCCGCTGCACCCTCCCTGAAGAGTTTCTTTATCCTGCTTTCGTCTGAGGGCCAAATCAAATAGATGATGACCGGGGAGATGATAAGGATAACGAGGTATATGATCGTTCTTCTGCTCATGTGGTTACCGAGATTATAGCATCCCTGAGGACACTCAGCATCTGGCCGAGATTCTCGATGCTGATATTCAGCGGCGGCATGATCACGATAACATTGCCAAGCGGCCTGATGATAACGCCGTTGTCGCGTGCGTGATAGGCGACCTTCCATCCCATCTTCTCTTCCCAGTCATACGGCTCTTTCGTCTTTTTGTCCAGCACGAGTTCAACCCCTGCCATAAGCCCCCTGCTCCTGACATTGCCGACATGGGGGAGTGCAAGCATCTGGCCGAGCCAATCATCGAGAAGTGCGATCTTCGGCGTCATCTGCCTGAGAGTTTCTTCCTTCTCAAATATATCCAGGCAGGCAACTGCTGCTGCGCAGGCAAGAGGATTGCCGGTATACGAATGACCGTGAAAAAAAGTCCTCAGGTCTTTGAAATCGCCAAGAAATGCCCGGTATATCTCTTCTGTTGCAAGCGTAACGGCAAGGGGCATGTATCCGCCGGTGATGCCCTTGGAAAGACAGATAATATCAGGCATGACATGCTCATGTTCGCAGGCGAACATCCTGCCTGTTCTGCCAAATCCCGTTGCAACCTCATCAGCGATAAGAAGAATATTGTATTTGGTGCAGAGCTCCCTTATGCGCTTAAGATATCCGGGAGGAGAAACGATCATCCCTCCTGCTGCCTGGACCAGGGGCTCTATGATCAGGCCTGCCATCTCATGGTGGTGGTCTTGCATCAGCTCCTCAAGCTTGTCTGCACAGAAGAGGCTGCAATCAGGATATTCCCTGCCAAGCTCACAGCGGTAGCAGTAGGGCGACGGTGCTTTATAGGTCGGGAAAAGGAGCGGACCGAAGGCCTCGTGGAATATAGCTACCCCTCCCACACTCACTGCACCGATCGTGTCTCCGTGATAGGCATTGTTCAGAGAGAGGAAGGACGTCTTCTGCTTTTCGCCCCGATGCTGCCAGTACTGGAATGCCATTTTGAGGGCAACCTCGACCGCAGTTGAACCATTGTCCGAATAAAAAACACGGCTGAGTGAAGAATGAGCATCGAGGAAAGAGGCATTCATCAGCATGACCAGCTTTTCAGCCAGTCGGATAGCAGGCTCATTGCTGAGGCCAAGCAGTGTGCTGTGGCTTATTCTGTCCACCTGCGCCTTTATGGCATCGTCGATCTCTTTTTTCCGGTGGCCGAATATATTGACCCAAAGTGATGAAACCCCGTCAAGATACCATCTGCCGTACCTGTCTTTGACAAAAGAGTCCCGGCCCTCGGTGATAATCACAGGCAGGCCCTCCTCCCACTCCTTCATCTGCGTAAAGGGATGCCAGATGTATTTCCTGTCGGCATCTTCAAGATGCCTGTTATCTTCCTGAAGCCCCATATCGGTTACACCGCTTTCTGCCGATCATAAAAGAAATAGAAGACAAGCCCGGGCAGGCTGCCGATAAAGGTGGAGAAGAACCATGCAAGAGACAGGGAGGTCGCAGCCTCAGGCGAAATACCGATAAGACCGAGAAGAATGACAAACGTTCCCTCACGGACGCCAAGGCCTGATATGGAAACAGGCAGGGCCACAACCGTTATAACGATCGGGAGAAAAACAGCAAGCAGGAGCAGAGAGATATCCTCGCCCATCTTCGATGCAAGGATGAGGACACTCACAAAATTCAGCAGCTGGACGACCACGGAAAGAAGAAGGGTCTTCACCATAACAGTCCTCTGCTTCTTTATGACCGAGAAATATTCGTAAATATCGGTCATGAGCCTGAATCTCTTTCCCAGCCTAAGTCCAAAGAAGAGGAAGCTGCCGATAACAAAGGATACAAAAAACCCCGGCATAAGCCATCTGTGCGGAGATGCCCCAAAAACGTCAAGACTGAACGGAAAGGCGGAAATGCCGATCACCATGAGGGTCACAAAGCCGAGGTACCGGTCCATAAAAACAGCAGCAAGCGTAACGCTGATCTTCTTCGCGTCCTTGTTCAGGTAATAGGCCCTGACAGCATCGCCGCCCACAACGCCGGGCAGAAAACTGCTAAAAAAAGCCCCGATCATATACAGCGAAAAGAGTCTCTTAAGCGGATAGTTGTCGGGCAGGAGAAGCTGCCACCGCATCGTAGAAAAGACCTGGGACAGGATATAGAGCGCTGATGCGCTCAGGAACGTGAAAAGCCCAAGGCTTTTCAGGATATGGATCACCTGCGCCATATCAGCTTTTCGGGAGATAAGATACAACGAGAAAGAGCTGACAACAAGTTTGAGGATGAGAATGACGACTTTCTTATTTATTGCCAGGGCCAATGACCTTCTTGATGACATAGATCGGTTTTTTCTGGGTCTCGTGATACACACGCACCATCATTTCGCCAAGGAGACCCATGCCGATGAACTGGATGCCGACGATGATCAGCAGGGAACCTAACAGAAGAAGAGGTCTGCCGCCGATGTCCTTGCCCGCAATAAGTTTCTCTATCGTGAGATAGATAGAGATCAGAAAGCCGAGCATGCCGCTCGCCAATCCTATAGGGCCGAAGAACTGTAAAGGCTTTGTCGAAAAACTCTGGAGAAACTTGACCGTGATCAGGTCAAGGACAACCTTCATGGTCCGTGAGATGCCGTATTTTGACTTGCCGCGCACCCTTGGATGGTGCTCTGTCTCGACCTCTGCAATGCGCACACCATACCAGCTCGCAACAGCAGGGATGAACCGGTGCATTTCGCCGTAGAGCTTGAGGTTCTTGATGACGTCCCGCTTATATGCCTTGAGTGAACAGCCGTAGTCATGAAGATTTACGCCGGTAACTTTGCTGATAAGCCAGTTCGCCATGATCGAGGGTAGCCTGCGCGAAAGGAACGGGTCCTTCCTCTTCTTTCTCCAACCGCTCACCAGGTCATTGTCTTTCATCTGTTCAATGAGCTTGGGGATATCATTCGGATCGTTCTGAAGGTCCCCGTCCATGGTAATGATGATGTCGCCCCGCGAATAGTCGAACCCCGCTGCAAAGGCCGCAGTCTGGCCGAAGTTCCTCCTGAGACTCAGGACAATGACTTTACTGTCCCCTGCCTGGATCTCCTGGAGAAATTTCAGGGTATTATCGGTGCTGCCGTCATCAATAAAGAGCATCTCATAATCAGCATCAAGGGTTTCCAGCACGGCCTTCAGCCGGATGTGAAGCTCCTGAACATTTTCTTCTTCATTGTACAGTGGTATTACAACAGATATGGTCATCAAAAGGTCTCCGGCTGCTGCGATTCAAAACCTTTGAAATCATAACATGCTGATACGCTAAATTTCAGGGTTTTCTTCCTCCGCGTCTTTACCTCGACCACCCTCTGATCACACGAACTGAAGGCACGGGAAACCTCTTCGGGAAGCTCCTCTTTTCCCCTTGCCCTGACAAAGATGGCATTCTGGCCCCTGAGATTTTCAAAGCCGGGCCACAGGTCGTACTGGTTCATTCTCCTGCCGAGATTAACACAGTATGTGACCGGATTATCTTTCATATAAAAGGCCAGCTCGCTCGCAACCTGATAACTGTCCGAAAAAACAAAGACCGGACCCTTCACGGACATGTCCTTATGAAGAACCGACGTTTCCTCCCCCAGCTCTTTCCAGCCCACAAGCCTGATGGAAGGATCAAATTTTTCCGGCAGTCCGAGCAGGGATGGGGCATGGGCAAAGAACGTTGTCAGCATGGCAAGGGAAATGGCAAGCACCACGGTCATGCGAAGGGGTTTCCTGAAGTCTTCCCGGCGGCGCAAAAAAAAAGCTGAGAAGGCGACAATGCCGGAGATATAGCCTGTCAGTGCCCAGTTTGCCTGCACCTTTCCCTGAATGCTTTTGGCAAGGAAAAAGGCGATCACCGGCAGAAAGAACCAAAAGAGAAAGGCCCCTTCTTTTGTCTTTCGCAATTTCAGGACCGCGACAATGATCATCACAAAGAGCAGCGGTGTCACCACCCCAAATTGAGAGCCAAGGAATTCACCAAACGACCGGATTGACAGCACAAGCCCTTCATGCAGATGTGCCTGTCCTGCAGTATGCTTCAACGTCACCCATCCGCGGGAAGCATTCCAGAATATCACCGGACTGAAAACCAGCATGCTGATCAGGAAGGCCAGATAAGGGCCAGGGGTCTTCAGGAGCCTTCGCGCATCCTTTTGGAAAAGAAGGTAGAGAAACGCAGAAAGCAGAAAAAATGCCATGGTATATTTTGTGAGCAGACCAAACCCTGCTGATATGCCTAACAGTATCCATAACAGTGAAGATGCTTTGGTGTCTCCGGGAGAAAGTCCCTGTCTGACAATACGGTGAAAAAGATAGAGGGAGAGTATCCAGAAGAAGATGAAGGGAGAATCTATGGTCAGGAGCATCCCGAAAACAGAAAAAAGCGGCACAACCTGCAGAAGAAGAGCAGAGGCGAGGCCTGTCCTTTCGTCATAGAGCTCTTTGCCGAGCCTGAAGAGCAGGATACTGCCAAGAGCTGAAAGAAGGACGGCAAAAGCCCGAACCCCCAGGACTGTGCTACCGAAAAAGAAGGTGCTGATCCGGATAAGCCAGGCTATCACAGGCCCTTTCGAATAATAGCTCCAGTCAAGACGGCGGGACCATTCCCAGTAATGCGCTTCATCAGCAACAAGGTCAAAAGGGCCGGTCATGATATAGGAGATACGGAAGAAACTCAGGACGATAAGCACAACGATCAGCGCCTGCAGATAGGATCTTTCCCGGACGATCTCTTCTGCCCGCCGGTAAAGATACACGGTGCAGTACGCCGCCGCTGTTCCAATAAGAGCGCCGGCAAGGACGTCAGACGGGTAGTGGACACCGACAAAAATTCTTGAAACACTTATCAGCGCTGCAGCTGCAATAAAAAAAAGGCTCAGTCTGTTCCTCAGCATGAACCCTATGGTCATGGCAAAGGCAAAGGCATTCGAGGCATGATTTGAAGGCATGGAATACGACTTGCCGCAGCCGACAAGGAGATGGACGTTATCAAGCGCATTGCAAGGTCGCTGACGCATCACAAGCTCCTTCAGCATATGACTGCCTGCATCAGCAAAGGCAATGGCAAAAAGCCCGGCAAAAAGCATCGGCAGAGCATGCTTCTTCTCCCTGAACCAGAGCAGCAGCACAAAAGGGAGAAAAACAAGAGCTGTCTGTGACGTTACAAAGGGCATGACCCGGTCGAAAAAAGGGTTCTGCAGATTCTGGTTTATGAAAAAAAAGAGCGCTGTATCGATGTCAGGAAGATGCATTCAGATAGGCCCTTACTTTTCCCCGCAGTTCTTCCAGCTTGAAGGGTTTCTCAATGAAATTGTCTGCATCCTTGTTGTACGACCCGCCGCTCATGAGCAGCACCTTGATCCCGGGCGAGGACTTCTTCACCCTCTCGATGATATTCTCTGCCGTGTCCTCCTCCATATGGAGGTCTGTGATCATCAGATCAAAGGGCGCTTCCCTGAGCGCTGTACCGAGCTCCTCCATGTTCTGTGCCCTGGCAACAGCATATCCTACCCTTGTAAGCGCTTTTTCGACCGTGTTCAGGATGAGCAGTTCATCGTCAATGACAAGAATTTTTGCAGACATAATTTCCGTACTGTAACATTTTTCAGGGTACAGGGAAAACAGCGGCCGGGGCAAACACCAAAGGACTAAAAACTCTTGAGCTCTATGAGGTTCCTCGATAGCGTAATCCTGCCCTTGCGCTCAAAGTCCTTGAGAAGTCTGCTCACAACTTCCCGGGAAGTGCCGAGGTCATCCGCGATCTTCTGGTGCGTTGCTGTCAGTCTGTTGTCCCCGGATCTCTCCACAAGATAATCCATCAGCCGTCGGTCCATACGGCCGAATGCTATCTCTTCAACGAGAGCCATCACCTCGGCAAGCCTCTGGCTCAGGATATTGAAAACAAAGTTCCTCATCTCCTCATACCCGGCAACCAGCCTTCTGAAATCATTCGAAGGGATAAGGAGCATCTCGCCCGCTTCCATGGCAACGGCCTGGGCAGGATAGGAAAGGTTCGAAAGGATACAGGATGCGTTAAGAATGCAGGTTTCGCCGGCGCCTATTTCATAGAGCGTGATCTCCCTTCCGCCTTCACCGGACTTGTACACTCTGATATCGCCGGAAAGCAGAAAGGCAATGGCAGCACAGGCATCGCCCTCGCGGTAAACCTGAAGGTCTTTGGGGAATTTCTGGAAACTCGCAACAGAAAGCAGGTCAGAGGTCAGTTTCTCCGTTGCTTTTGCAAATACGGGAAAGGCGTCAATGAACTGTTTCTTTATCACTGTTTCCATGTGTACACTCCTCTTTCTCAAAATTCTACGCAGTTTCTGAAGCCAAATCAAGCGCTTCTCCACGAGTCAACTGCGGCTGGTGTGGCAGGATTTCATCATTTCGAAGCGTTAAACCTTTACTGCGGATATTATCAGATAGAGCTCATTGGTGCCGGTGGGGAGAATCGAACTCCCACTCCCTTGCGGGAACCGGATTTTGAGTCCGGCGCGTCTGCCAGTTCCACCACACCGGCACGGTGTGCTGGTATTGATTCTAAAGGAAGTCCCATCATCCGGTCAAACACCCGTTTGAATATCTCTTACTGTTACCGTTATGCCCATCACCTTTTCCTCTTTCCAAAAGGACAGGCCTTTACACATACGCCGCAGATCCTGGCACCTATCCCCGGTCTCGTCGAAAATTCAAGGGTCTTCTCCACGCACCTGCTGAAGTGCAAGGCCTCATCGCGGCTTTCATACCGGTCGTTTGCCAAAACATTCCTGATTGCGGATGCGGGACATGCCTTGGAGCATTCGGTGCACTTGCCGCAACGGTTTTTGAGAGGTCTGTCGGTAACCAGCGGCATGTCTGTCAGCACTGTTGCAAGCCTGATGCGAGGCCCGTATTCCGGGCTGACAATAAGAAGACTTTTACCCTGCCATCCGATCCCGGCCATGCGGGCAACAGCCTTGTGTGAAATGTTACCCAGCAGGTTACCCTCGTCTGTGATACATGAGGCCGGAACTGCGGTTACAGAAAAGCCCTGCTCCTTTATCCAGGCAACAAGCGCTGCGGTGATACCGTCCAGCTTTGCGTTTATCTCACGGTAATGCTGCGCGTATGCGATCGTAGGACCATCTGTTATATCACTGAGGATTTCTTCATCCAGATGCGCGGCAACAGATATGCCGGCAGAATATGGCAGCAGCAGGTCGTCCGGAATTACCCTCCAGCCCTTCTTGAATTCCTCAAGGTCTGCAATGCCGACAAGATCAGCTCCTGCAGTAATACTGAATTTCTTAAGTTGCTCCGTCAGGGTCATGAATCCTCCGTATGCACCATGTTCGTCATCTGAATAGTTATATTTTTGCTCATGCCATGGACCGTTTTAAAACGTTCGCTATCGTATCCCTGCCCTGGCAAGGGTCAGCACGGAAACGCTCTTTGCACCAGCCTTGAGAAGCTGCTTCGAGCAGGCGTTGACCGTGGCGCCGGTGGTCATGACATCGTCGATCAGCAGCAGGTTCATTCCGGTGACCCTGCCTGTGCAGGCAAATGCCTTCTTCACATTGGCTGTACGCTCTTTTGCAGAGAGACCAACCTGAGGAGGCGTCTCCGCAACCTTTTTCAAAACATCCATGAGTAGCGGTATCTTCCTCTCCCTGGATAGATGGCGGGAAAGCAGAAGAGCCTGATTGAAGCCTCTGCTTTTCAGGCCTTTCGGACTGAGCGGTACCGGAATGAGAGCATCGATGCCTTCAGTATCATGAAAAAGAAGAAACTCGGAGAGCGGCCTTGAAAGCCTTCGGATCCCGAGAAACTTGAAGTGATGAATTGCCGAGGCAATGAGACCTTCATAGTGGGTGAAAGAGAGGGCCTTTGTGAAGGCCGGAGGCTCTTCGAGGCAATGTTGGCACCGGTCTGCATGGACTGAAACAAGGTGTACGCCGCAGGTCCTGCATGACGGACCGGTATAGTGCCCTATGCTCTGCCAGCATTGCCTGCAGAACGGTGCATGCGCAAGACTGTCTGTGGTTTTGCTGCACGACGGACATGCAGAGGGGAATATGAAATTAACGAGACCGGAAACTATGACTGAAGAGAAATGGGAGCGCCGCATTTGCCGCATTTGGGGCCGTGGGAAAGTCGTTCTCTGCGGACCCTGTTCTTTGCACCGCACTGATCGCAGGCGATAATAACAGAGTCCAACGCAGGGTCTGATGACGGTTTGTGGTGCTGCTCCTGAGTCTTGTGCTGCGCGTGAGAGCGCTGTTCACCGCTGAACATGGTTGGTTCACCATCCTCGGCAGGATCGAACTCCTTAAGAAATCTGATATAGTTATGATCCCGGCTGATAAGTTCAATGCCCATGCCATTTTTGAGAGAGACAATGGGTGTCTTCATTGATCTCCTGACAAGGCCCTTCAGTTTGCAGTCGGTTCCGTTGGGAAGGTGAATAACAATGTCCAGCTCTGTGCCGGGCACAAACGCATGGTTTGTCCTGATGAAGAGGCCGTATCGCGAAAAATCGCTCGAAATTGCACGATAGTTTTTCCCCTGGCCGACAAACTCAGACTCGAGCCTCCGAACAAACCGTTCGTGCTTTCGGCGAACTCTCAGAAAGGCTCCTTAAGCAGTATCAGTTCATCCCTTTTTTGTCCTGTCGAGACGATGGCGGCCTTAACGCCGATAAGTTCTTCGATACGCTTTATGTATGCCTGTGCGTTCCCGGGCAGTTTCCTGAAATCCGTTATGCCGAGGGTGCTCTCTTGCCAGCCGGCAATTTTTTCGTATACGGGAACGCAATTCTCAAGGACCGAGAGCTCTTTCGGCATTTCCCTGATGAGCTTTCCCTTGTATCTGTACGCCGTGCATATCTTAAGGGTATCCATGCCGTCGAGGATATCAAGCTTGGTGAGTACAATACCTGAAAGGCCGTTAATGCGGCAGGAGTGCTTCAGTATGACGGTATCGAGCCAGCCGCATCTCCGGGCTCTGCCTGTTGTTGAACCGAACTCGCCACCCTTTTCCCTGATAAGTTCTCCGGTCTTGTCCTGGAGTTCTGTAGGGAAAGGGCCGCTGCCGACGCGGGTCGTGTATGCCTTCACAATGCCCAATACCTTGTTGATCCTCGTAGGGCCGATGCCGAGGCCGGTGCATGCGCCGCCTGCAATAGCGCTTGATGATGTCACGAAAGGATACGTGCCGTGGTCAATATCAAGCAGCGTTCCCTGTGCTCCTTCGAGGAGCACGTTTTTCTTTGCTGCCATCGCATTGTTTACGACAATGTCAGTGTCGGCAATATGCTTGCCGAGTATTTTTGCATAACTCATATATGTCCTGAAAACCTTTTCTGCGCTGAATACCGGGGCCTTGTACAGGTTTTTTAAAAGAAAGTTCACGTGAACAAGGTTTATCTTCAGTTTTTCAAGAAATGCATCAGGGGTGAGCAGATCACCGACTCGTATGCCTGATCGTCCCATCTTGTCAACGTAGGTGGGGCCGATGCCCCTGCCTGTAGTCCCGATGTTCTTTTTGCCCTTTGCCCGTTCGCTTGCCTGATCAAGAGCAATGTGATAGGGCATGATAAGGTGGGCATTCTTGCTGATAAGGAGATTGCTGCCAACCTTGATCCCTCTCTTTTTGAGATCGGTTATCTCTTTTATGAGCGCTTCCGGTTCGACAACAACGCCGTTACCAATGAGGCAGAGGGTATTTTTGTGGAGGATCCCCGAGGGGATAAGATGCAGCACGTACTTTGCGTCCTTAATGACGACCGTATGACCTGCATTATGTCCGCCCTGATACCGGGCAACCACTTCGGCTTTTCTGGTGAGATAGTCGACGATCTTGCCTTTTCCTTCGTCTCCCCACTGCGCACCCACGATCACGACAACTGACATAGTAACTCCTCTCTTATATTCCGTCAGACAGCGTTAGAGACTGATCTGCTTAATGGATAAGATGTTCGGCAAGGCCTTGAGCTGGTCAATGACCTCCGGGCCGGGCTTTGCGTCAAGACTTACCACAGAGATTGCCGTGCCGCCTGCGGATTCCCTTCCGAAGTGCATGCGGGCGATGTTGATATTGTTCTTGCCGAGCATATTGCCGATATTGCCGATGACCCCGGGTTTGTCATTATTATACATGAGCAGGAGTTCACCTTCGGGAACGATCTCCACCTTGAAATTGTCGATCTCTATGACGCGCGGGTCCTTTTTGCTGTACAGGGTGCCCGAAACATAACTTTCCCTGTTCTTTGCCTTTATCCTGAGCGTGATCTTGCTGAAGAAGTCGCCGGCATCGCTGCTCTTGATCTCCTTAACTTCAATGCCGCGCTCTTTTGCAATAAAGGGAGCATTGACGAAATTCACGGTCTCAAGCAGGATAGGAGCGAGATATCCCTTGAGTGCAGCAATGGTGACCGGAGCAGTATTGACCGTGGCGGCATCGCCGCTGTACTCAACAATGATCTCGGTCGTGCCGCCTTCGAATATCTGGCACGAGAAACTGCCGAGCTTCTCTGCGAGGTTGATATACGGCTGAAGTCTCGGCACCTGATCGCTCGGGATCGAAGGGAAGTTGACCGCATGTCTGATCGTGCCATGGACAAGATAATCGGCGATCTGTTCTGCAACGGCAAGCGCAACGTTTTCCTGCGCCTCTTCAGTTGAAGCGCCCAGATGCGGCGTGCAGATGAGATTGTCAAGGGTGAGCAGGGGGTTGTTTTCAGGCGGCTCTTTTTCAAAGACATCAAGTGCGGCTGCTGCAACCTTTCCGCTTTTCATCGCTTCATAGAGATCCTGCTCATTGACAATTCCGCCGCGTGCGCAGTTGATGATCCTCACGCCATTCTTCATCTTGGCAATGGTGGCCGCATTGATAAGGCCCTTGGTCTCAGGCGTCATGGGCGAATGGATCGTAATAAAATCCGATTCCGCGAAGATATCATCAAGAGAGCCTTTCCTGATGCCCATCTCCTGCGCCTTTTCCTCGCTCAGAAAGGGATCATAGGCAATAATGTTCATCTCGAGCCCCTGCGCCTTCTTTGCCACCTGACCGCCGATCGCGCCGAGGCCGACAATGCCAAGGGTCTTGTTGAAAAGCTCGACACCCATGAACTTCTTCTTTTCCCATTTGCCTGCCTTCATGGAGGCGGTTGCCTGGGGGATCATGCGGGCCACAGAAAAGAGCATCGCAACAGTATGTTCAGCAGTGGTAACCGTGTTACCGCCGGGGGTATTCATGACGACAATGCCCTTCTTGGACGCGGCTGCCTTATCGACGTTGTCAAGGCCCGAGCCTGCCCTGCCGATAACCTTGAGGCTCGTTGCAGCCTCGATGATCTCGGCAGTAACCTTGGTTGCTGAACGGATGACCAGGCCGCTGTACTCACCGATGCATGCCTTCAGTTCCTCAGGTTTCATGCCGGTTTTGACATCAACCGCGAGCCCTGCCTTCTTGAGTATTTCTACGCCTTTTGCAGATATGTTGTCGCTGACGAGCACTTTCATCAAAATTTCTCTCCTATACCATTAGTAATTCTTGAGCAGCGGCAACGCCCGTGCCGAGTTTGAGCGGATATCCCATGCCTTTGAGCACCATCTCAACACCCGCAATAGCTATGATCGTATCAAAGGTGCCGGCATAACCGAGATGGGCGATCCGGAATATCTTGCCCTTTGCCTGTCCCTGGCCGCCTGCTGCAGTTATGCCATATTTTACCCTGAGATTCTTGTATATCTCCTGGCCGTCAAAGTCCTTGGGCGCGCTGATAGCGGTGACAGCATTGCTGGGTGATTCCTTGGTGTACATCTCAAGACCGATTGCCTTTACGGCCGCACGCGTTGCGTGGGCAAGCCTTGCATGGCGGTTGAAAGCATTTTCGAGCCCCTCTGCCTGAAGCAGCCTCAGACATTCGTTCAGGCCGATGATCAAAGAGACCGGAGAAGTGAAATTAGTCTGGTTGTCCTTGAGCTTCTTCCTCTCTGCCGTGAAATTAAAGTAGAATTTCGGAGACTTTGAAGTCTCTGCGAACTTCCAGGCTTTTTCACTTACGCCGACAAAGGCAAGGCCAGGGGGAAGCATGAGGCCCTTCTGCGAGCCGCCGATAAGGACATCAATGCCCCACTCATCCATCTTAAGGTCGTGGGCAACAAGCGCGGAGATGGCGTCAACAACAAGAATAGTGTTGTCAAAGTTCTTTACCACCGAAGCTATGGCCTGAATATCATGATAGACGCCGGTCGAGGTCTCGGATGCCTGTACAAAGACACCCTTTATCGAAGGGTCTTTCTTAAGCGCTTTTTCAATATCTTCAGGTTTAACGGTATAGCCCCAGTCTATCTTGATCTCTTCCACGGAAAGGTTGTAGGCCTTGCAGATCTTGGTCCAGCGCTCTCCGAAGTTCCCGGCATTGATGACAAGCGCCTTGTCTCCGGGGGTGAAGAAGTTATTTACCGACCCGACCATGCCGCCGGTGCCGGTCGAGCAGATGATCAGAACATCGTTCTTGGTCTGATAAAGCCACTGAAGCCCTTTCTTTGCCGAATCGAGCACAGGCACGAAATCAGGGGCACGGTGATGAATGATAGGCATTGCCATGGCCAACAAGGCCTCCGGAGGAACCGGCGTCGGACCAGGCGCCAAGAGATAGCGTTTCATCATAAGAAACCTCCTAATATAAATTACAGGGATAAATTTTGGGACTGAAACAGGCAGAAAAGACGACAAAAAGCGATCCCAACCCCTGGATTCCCAAGTATTATGAGCTTTGAAAATTAGCATTAGAACAGGGTTTTTGTCAAGAATGGATACTTTACATCATGCAGGCAGACTATTATAATTATGAATCATGAAGAATAAAATCGGCATCGTAGTTCTTTTTCTGCTCATAGGCATTCTTATCGGCGGCGTTTCGTTCTATTTTCTTGAGAAGGTGACAGGCACCCATAAGGGCTATACGTCCTTTACCGCGCCGAATGTGCCGCGGCAGATCATCGATACGAGCAAGGCTTTTTCAGAGATCGCGGGCTCTATCTCGCCCTCTGTCGTGAACATATCAACAACAAAGGTCATGAAGAGAGAAGCAGGTCCGTCCCTTGAAGATCCCTTCTTTGACCTTTTGAATCCCTTTCGCAATTTCAAGATGCCTAAAAAATGGAAAGAGCAGAGCCTCGGCTCCGGGGTGATCGTAAGTGCAGACGGATATATCATTACCAATAATCATGTTGTTGAACAGGCAGATGAGATCAGGGTAACGCTCTTTGACAAACGTTCCTTCAAGGCAAAGATCATCGGGGCAGACACCAAAACAGATATCGCTATCGTGAAGATCGAGGCAGATAACCTCAGGGCTGCGCAATGGGGCGACTCGGACAAGCTGCAGGTCGGCGAGTTTGTGCTTGCAATCGGCAATCCCTATGGACTGAGCCATACGGTTACCATGGGTATCATTAGTGCTGTGGGAAGGGCCAATGTCGGCATAGCAGATTACGAGGACTTTATCCAGACAGATGCGGCCATCAACCCCGGTAATTCAGGCGGCCCGCTTGTGAATATCAGGGGTGAGCTCATAGGTGTCAATACAGCGATCTTTTCGCGGTCCGGCGGGTACCAGGGCATTGGGTTTGCCGTGCCGAGCAATATGACCCGTCTTGTGATGAACCAGCTTGTTGATAAAGGGAAGGTGACGCGGGGCTGGCTCGGTGTGACGATCCAGGAACTGACGCCTGAGCTTTCTCAGAAGTTCGGACTGAAGAGTGAGAAAGGTGCACTGGTTGGAGATATTGCCAAGGGAAGTCCTGCTGAAAAATCGGGCATGAAAAGGGGCGACATCATCCTTGAATATAACGGCAAGAAGATATCTGACGTGGGGAATCTCCGGAACATGGTTGCCCAGAGCAAGGTCGGCAGCGAGATACCGATCACTATTTTGCGGGGCGGAAAGGAATACGCCGTTAAAGTGTTGATCGTAGAGCTACCAAAGGATATTGCAGAGGCAGCCCCGGGGAATGTTCCTGAAGACTCAAATTTTGAAGGGCTATCCGGATTGACTGCCATGGAACTCTCCCGGGAGATCGCCCGGCAGCTCGGACTCCACAAGGATGAGAAGGGTGTTGTTGTAGTCCGGGTCGAAACAGGAAGCCCTGCTGAAGAGGCGGGTATTCGCAAGGGAGATGTGATCCAGGAAATTGACAGAAAGCGGATCGAAGGACTGAACGATTACAATAAGGCTGTAGCAGGGATAAAACCGGGAGATGCGGCACTCCTTTTCGTCAACCGGGGGGGCAAAAAGTTTTACGTGACGATCAAATCCTCTTAACATTAAGGACGCCATAGATAATGCTCACTCATTTAAAAAATCTCCCCTTGCCCCTCTTTGCCAAAGAGGGGCAATATCCCTCCCTTTGGCAAAGGGAGGTTAGGAGGGATTTTACAACACTTTCCGATTACTTATGATCTTGTTACTTCAAATATATTTGCTTCTGTTCAGTAGGTGCTTCCATGAAGTATAACGTAGTAGCAATCGTCCCTTCCGCAGGACTTGGAAGAAGGTTCGGAGAGAACAAGAATAAGCCGTTCGAGACCTTGGGCAACAAGCCTGTTCTGCTATGGGCACTCGAAACCCTCGAGGAGATGTCTGAGATTTCAGAGATCATCCCTGTGCTCAAGGAGGCTGACATCCAGGCAGGTGAAGAACTCTTTGAGCGCTACAAGATCACAAAAGTGAAACGCATAGCTCCGGGCGGCAAGGAACGGCAGGATTCTGTCTATAACGGACTTCAGCTTATACAGGACAGAGGATCGATTGTCCTTATCCATGACGGGGCAAGGCCCTTTCTTGAACCAGAGACAGTGCTGAAAGCGCTCGGGGCATTATCAGGATGCGATGGTGTTGTGATCGGTGTGCCGCCTAAAGATACAATAAAAGAGACAGGGGGAGAATTGATCCGGCAGACATTGCAGCGGGATACGCTCATTGCTGTACAGACGCCCCAGATCTTCTTCTATCAGCCGCTCCTTTCTGCCTATGAAAAGGCAGTAAAGGATTCTTTTTATGCAACTGATGATGCTGCGCTTGTTGAGAGCAACGGGGGCAGGATCAGGGCAGTAAGAGGGGAATATACAAATATCAAGATTACAACGCCGGAAGACCTTGTGATCGCTGAAGCATTTCTGAAGATGTGGGGTAAACAATGAGGATCGGCACGGGATATGACTCGCACCGTTTTGCGGAAGGTAGGAAGCTTATTATTGGCGGCGTTGAGATACCCCATGAAAGAGGGCTGCTCGGCCATTCAGATGCTGACGTGCTCTGTCATGCCATTACTGATGCAATTATAGGTGCACTCGGTCTTGGAGATATAGGGGCTCATTTCCCTGACACTGATCCGAAGTGGAAAGATGCCGTGAGCATCGAACTGCTGAAATCTATTGTGGAGCTGGCAGAAGTGAAGGGGTACACTATTGCGTGGATCGACTCAACTATTATTACGGAAAGGCCGAAGCTCGCCCCTTATATCGAAAAGATGAAGGCAGCTATAGCGCAGACCGGCATCCCGGCAGAACAGATCAATATTAAAGCAAAGACGAACGAGGGCATGGGATTTATCGGCAGAGGCGAAGGGATCGCAGCCCAAGCTATCTGCCTGCTTGAGAAGGAGCGTCCCTGACTGAAGCATCAGAGTCTTACGGGACAGCAAGCCGTGCTTCTATGTCCATACGTCCGTGAAGAACGCGGACAATCTCTATCGTATCAATAAGCGTTTGACGGTAAAAAATCACATGACTGCCAGCGTTGAGTTTACGGTAGCCCTCCAGAATCTCGTTTCAGTCCTTTCCTTGAAGAGGATTGGTAGCCAACTGATGAAAACAGACATCCAGCATGGTTAGATACTGATCGCGCTGTTCGCGTCCCCAATGCTCCTGTGTATAACGGCCTATCTTTATCAAATCGATCTTGGCCTTATTTGTGATGGTAAAAGAGGGCATTACTTGAGCCCACCGTCATCAAGCTCATCAATTAAACCCTTGAGGGAATAGACGGCTTTTCCGCTTTCCTCCCCCTCGACAAGTGCGCGACGTAACAGGGATAGTTTGGTTTCCCGTTCCTCCAATAGCCGGAGTCCGGCCCGTATTGCTTCACTGGTTGAACCAAAACGGCCCTGAGCGACCTGCTGAGAAATAAATTGTTCATAGTGTGCGCCTATCGTTACGCTGGTATTTTTTTGCATATTCAACCTCCATCCTCGCCAAGATTGATATTATCATATAATATTTATTGGTATAAATAAAGACAGAAGGCTTACCTGCTTACAGCTCTAATGACCTTCAAGGCGAGGCGGAGGCGAGGCATTCTCAAGGGCGGTGTAGTTTGCGTTTGCTGCCAACCTCATGACAATGACCTTTTACGACTGGTCAAAGCGGGACTGGCTCGGAATAGAGGCAATAAAGGATTTGAAAACCTATAGAGGCAACAGAGCGATAGGACGCTTCACGGCATGGATTTTAAAAAGAAGCGATTCTATGATTTCTCTTTTTCTGTCGCTTCACTATGATCCTTTCACCACAACCGCTTACCTGCGTAAAGGAAAGTTCAACGGCATGGGCAAAAGAGACTGGACAGTTTTCATGGGCAGCCTGCTCTTATCCAACATCTACTGGAAATTGGCCTGCTACATCGGAATCTCGCTGGTTGAGTGGGCCTGGAAAGCTGTTGCAGGATGAACAGAACCGGCTATCGTATGATGGACAGATGCTGTAATTAATATTTTTCTCGCTGCATCCATGCCCTGACAATCCTGGCTTCTTCATAATTTACTTTCCCGTCAAAATGCTCAATGACCGGCCCTAATGCTGATAAATCTGAAGACTGGAAGAATTCTGTGATTTCAGCCCGTGTTACAGGGTCAACAAGGCGATCAATGTCTATATCTCTGCCACTACGGATAAGCTGGTCAAAGTGCAGGGCGATGGTGGCAGTGGCAAGTTTCCTATATTTTGCAATATCATCGAGCGACATTCCGCCCATAAACAATGCATATGTTTCCTCGAAAGTTTCGCCCTTTTTGCTTTTGGATTGCTTCGTTCGAGTTTGTTCTGGAAAATCATTGATATGCTCATCCGCTTTCTGTGCGCTGGGATTTTCTCTTAAATACTCTCTGACGACAGAGATGAATGATGCGCCGTACTGTTCAAGTTTCTGATCCCCGACTCCGTTTATTCGCCTCATCTCCTGCAGCGATTCAGGCAAGTTACAGCTGATTTCACGCAGGGTCTTGTCCGAAAAGATGATATAGGGAGGCACATTATTGGTTGATGCTATTTCCTTTCTCCGAAGGCGCAGCTTAACAAACAGAGCCTCGTCATATTCAACAGAATGCGTATCTGAACTGTGTTTGGTTTTTGGTTCAGTATGTCTGCTTATGGCAGCTGCCTCTGCCTTCCCATACAAAACGTCTGAGCCCTTTGGAGTGAGCTTCAATATTGGATACGGATGTCCTTCCTGTATGAGCATCTCCTGGGCAAGAAGTTCATTGATTAGAAACCGCCAGTGCTGCTTGTTTTTATCCTTCCCGGCCCCAAAGGTCTTTATCTCATTATGCCTCAGCTCCCAAACCTTCTTTGTGTCTGCACCTGACACAATATCACTGATATGACCAGCGCCGAATCTTTGACCGGTCCGGGAGACTGCAGACATGATGATCTGCGCATCCTTTGTGATATCAGTCCTTTGGACTACACCTGTGCATATGTCGCACGTTCTGCAATTGTCTTCCTGGTAGGTCTCGCCGAAAAAACCGAGAAGCCGCCTTCTTCTGCAGACTGCATGCTCTGCATATTCAACAACTTTGTTCAGCTTTTCGATCGCAATTGTGCGCTCAATATCGTCCGGCATCATGTCGATAAAATATCGAATCTTTGGTATGTCACCCCTGCTGAAAAAGAGAAGGCAATGCGCCGGGTCACTGTCGCGGCCTGCACGACCGGTCTCCTGATAATAATTCTCGATATTCTTTGGCAGATCAGCATGGATTACAAAACGAACATTCGATTTATCAATGCCCATGCCAAAGGCGATGGTCGCAACAATCACCTGTATTTCATCGCGGCTGAAGGCATCCTGGTGATTATTTCGCTCCATAGAGGACAGACCTGCATGGTAGGGGAGGGCCTTGATTCCATGAGACGAAAGAAACTCAGCCATTTCCATAACAGAGTCCCTTGTTGTCCGATATATAATGCCGGACTCCCCCTTGCGGCTCTGCAGAAACTCCAATATCTGCAGATTTACCTTTGTTTTTGGCCTCACCTCATAGAAGAGATTGGATCTGTTGAAAGAGGCTCGCACGATAAAGGGCGATCTGAGACCGAGCTTGCCTATGATATCTTCCTGTACCTTCGAAGTCGCAGTTGCAGTAAAGGCAGCAATAGGCACATCCGAAAACTCATTCGGGATAACAGACAGTCCGAGATAGTCAGGCCTGAAGTCATGGCCCCATTCTGATATGCAATGGGCCTCATCAATGGCAAAGAGCGAAAGAGTAAGGCCTCTCAGAAACTGAAGAAATTCCGGCATAGCAAAACGCTCTGGCGCGATATAGAGCAGCTTTGTCTTGCACTGTTTCAGAGAGATGCAGGCATCTGTGATCTCCTTCTGTGACATTGAGCTGTTGATGAATGCTGCTGATATTCCATTTTCCCGGGCAGCGTCAACCTGGTCTTTCATAAGTGCGATAAGAGGGCTGATGACAACGGCAGTTCCTTCAAGCATCTTTGACGGAAGCTGATAGCAGAGTGACTTTCCTCCCCCGGTCGGCATAACGGCAAAAACATCACGGCGCGCCATGATGTTTTTGATGATCTCTTCCTGGTTGGGCCGAAATGCCTCAAATCCGAAGACTGTTCTTAATGCTTCATTCATTGTGTTTGTATTGTTAGCGTATTTGAGATCAACAGTATTTTACAGCAAGTATTTTTATTCCGTCTTTTCCACAAATGCATCTTTCAGGAGCCTGCTCTGTCTCTCAAATGCCTGACGGGGATTTTTTGAGTCCTTCATCAGTGCGATCTCCTGAGTAATAAGCCTTGCCAGATTCAGGGTATGGGTATCGGCCTTTGAAGATTCACGACGGTACAATGGGTGGTCTTTGTTGATATAAATGGTAGTCTCTTCAGTGAATACTTCAGGCCCCTCTTCTCCAAAACCATCAACAATACAAGAGACGCCGTACTGACCGAACTTCATCTTCTTGATTACTGCGTTGGGAGTGAGTTTTTTTACAGTTGGTCTCTTCTTCCTCTTCTTCTTTTCAGGCGAAATGGTTTCTGTGCCTGATTCAGGCTTGACAGTCTGAGCTGCAGGTTCCCCTGGTTTTTCAGAGAGTAGCCCTGCAGAACCGATGCCTTTTCCGGCTTCATCAGCTATGGGCAGGGCGCCAAAAGGAGACAGTTCCGGATTCCTGGAAAGAGACTTGTATATGCGCTGCAGGGCCTCATTGAGCGCGCGGCTTACGACCCGGCCCTCACTCTTTGCACTTAAACGATGTAATACTTTTTTGGCTTCCTCAATAGCCTTTTCCATAACAGAGATAAATGCAATGTATTCAGGCGAGTCTTTGATAAATCCTGTGCGGTCACTGGTGATTGGAAGAAAATCAGCATTAACCTCACCTCTGACCCTGGACATAATCCTTCCCCATGTCTCCATGCCGAAGAGTTCGCGCCGCACTGTCACCTGTTTCACCTTTATCTCGATTCCGAGATCATTTATTGAGGCCATGGTCTGGGGCAGGATTATTATCTCTCCATGCACAGGTCCGAAGAAAGTGCCTTCCAGAAAAGGGATCCTGTGGCCTGAAAGGCTCCGGGGTGTTATGGTGTGGCTGTTAAGCCTGACCCTGAATTGGGGAGCCTTAAGCGGCGTACCTTCAATGATCTTCGCTTCTATGTCAAGGAGTTCGAACCGTCTGTTCATGCCGGTCAGCATTACCGTTGTGCCGTCTTCTTTCCTGAAATCAGCAGGCAGTATCTCAAGAGGCAGGTTCCATGCATTGTCTGCCTTTTCCCATTCTTTCTTGTCAAATACAATCCTGCCGACAAAATCTCCTTTTTTTGTGAGAACTTCGAACCGTTCGCATGCCGAAAGGCTTGCAAATTTCCCGATGCCGAACATGCCAATTCGGTCACGGTGATGAACGGGGGATTTTGAAGTATGGAGCTTCTGCTGGGAGCCTATATTAAAATACTGCTTCAATCCTTCACGGTCCATGCCTGAGCCATTGTCTCTTATCTCGATGCTGTCTTCGGATACGGTGATCTCTACAAGGGTTGCATCTGCATCATAGGCATTGTTTACGATCTCGCGGATAAATTCGATGCTTTCTGAATAGAGACGCTCTCCAATAGTTATGATATGGCTTTTGTCGACCCTGACCTCTATGAATTCCATATCTGCAGACATGAGACTATTCCTTATTCCCTTTCACCCACCAGTCGCTCTTGTCTGAAAACCACCAAAGCGATGAGTCTGTTTCGAGTATGGTATTGGCAAGTTCGCGGGCAATATCCGTTTTCAGTCTTTTGAGCGCAAAGATAAGCCATTCGTCTGCGTAGGTATTGCCGAGGTCTTTATGTTCCTTGAGGGCCACGATCATTTCGAGCTGATCCGCATCATACGCCAGTTTTGCCTCCAGGCTCTCGCCCTTCATGAACTCGAATATCAACTCTCTGATCTCATCACCAAAGGGAAGCGTGTCTGCAAGATCATTGACCGCCTTTTCCTCGTCAGCCTTTACATATTTTTTATTGACGTAATTCAGATCCCCTGTCCTGGCCTCAGGAAGATCGTGAAACAGGCACATCTTGAGAAGTTTGTCATGATCTGCATCCTTTGCAAGGTGGGCGAGAGCAAACCCGATGTACGCAGTCCTGAATATATGTTCCGCAACTGACTCGGATCCTGATCCCAGAAACTGGAACCCGGTCCTTGGTGCGCGCTTGAGCATGCCGGCTTCAAAAAGAAAGTTTGCAATACGTTTCATCATAACTCCGTAATAAAGGGATTCCTATTGAGTCTGTATCTGGGCAATAGCTTCCTGTGCAATGATCCTGACACCCTCATGCATATCCAGGAGGCACTGTTGAAGAAACGGGAGCGAACCCTTGTCACCGATAATGCCGATAAGGTTTGCCGCATCACCCCGCACAACCGCTTCGGAGCTGGCAAGAAGAGGCAGCAGATTTTTCTGGGCGCGAATGACATTAACAGGATCAAGCCTCTTCAGTTCTTCCATCAGGGCCGTAATGCCGACCCTTACTCTGACGCGCTCGTCCTGTATCAAGGTCCCGATAAGGTCATAAAGCGAGCTGTCATGCCGGAACATGTCAATGATGTTGTCAAGAAACCCGTTCTCCATATAATCTGCGATCATCTGCCGAAGATCTGATTGCGGGCTGATCTGCATGAAGAATAATAGCACAGCGGTTCTGTTTTTTATGTATAATACGCTCTAAACATGGGCTTCTGGAGGGATATAAGACAGGACTACAAGGCAGTTTTCGAGAGAGACCCTGCTGCACGGAACAGCCTTGAGGTCATCCTTGCCTATCCCGGGTTTCATGCCATTTTCATGCATAGAATAAACCATATTCTCTGGAACGCCGGCATTCCGGTCATCCCAAGACTGCTCTCTCATGCTGCGCGGCTGCTTACCGGGATCGAGATCCATCCGGCGGCAAAATTAGGCGCAGGTTTTTTTATAGACCATGGCATGGGGGTCGTGATCGGCGAGACCGCAGAGGTGGGTGAGAACTGCCTTCTTTATCAGGGAGTAACCCTCGGCGGTACCGGCAAGGAAAAGGACAAGCGTCATCCTACACTCGGCAATAACGTGACCGTTGGCGCAGGGGCCAAGATATTGGGTGCCATAGAGATCGGCAATAACGCCGTCATAGGCGCCAACTCGGTGATCCTGAAGCCTGTGCCTGACAATGCCATATGTGTTGGCGTGCCGGGCAGGATCACCAGGAAGAAGATCATAAGGATGACGACCGAAGACGGGCTTGTTGAGGTAATGGACTATTTTCCTGACCCGATGAACGAAAAGATAAAGGACCTTGAAGCCCGGATTTCAGAGATTGCCAAAAAAATGGAGACTCCTCAGAGTGATAGGCAAAAAGGAGGCAGGATGAAGCTTTATAATACCCTGAGCGGCAAGAAAGAGGATTTTGTCCCGGTAACGCCAGGGCAGGTGAAGATGTATGTTTGCGGAATAACCGTGTATGACCATTGCCACATTGGTCATGCGCGGAGCTCCATTATATTTGATATCATGCGCCGGTATCTTGCGTACAGGGGATACCATGTTACGTTCGTAAAGAACTTCACTGATATCGATGACAAGATCATCAACCGGGCGAAACAGGAAGGCATTGCCTGGAACGAGGTTGCAGAAAAATATATCGCTGAATATTATCAGGACATGGATCAGCTCGGCGTGGGCAGGGCTGACATTGAACCAAAGGCGACCGAGCATATTCAGGAGATCATCGACATTACCAAAGGCCTTGTGGACAAAGGGTATGCCTATGCTGTGGATGGAGATGTCTATTTCCAGATAGAAAAGTTCAGTGATTATGGAAAGCTTTCAAAGCGCGATCTTGATGATATGATCGCAGGTGCACGGGTGGATGTTAATGAGCGCAAGAGAAACCCGATGGATTTCGCCCTCTGGAAGGCATCGAAAGAAGGAGAGCCGTCCTGGGACAGCCCCTGGGGGCCCGGCAGACCAGGGTGGCATATAGAATGTTCTGCCATGTCAAGGAAGCATCTCGGCGATACGTTCGATATTCATGGTGGTGGTGCTGACCTTACATTCCCGCACCATGAAAATGAGATCGCCCAGTCAGAGGCATTTACCGGCAAGCCGTTCTCAAAATACTGGGTGCATAATGGCTTCATCACCGTGGATAAGGAGAAGATGTCAAAGTCTCTTGGCAACTTCTTTACCATCAAGGAGATCCTTTCAAAGTTTGACCCCGAGCCGGTAAGGTTCTTTCTGCTTTCAACCCACTACCGGAGCCCTATCGAATTTTCCGATGAACAGCTGAGAGAGGCCGAGGCATCAATAGACCGGTATTATACTACTGGGCTCCGTGTGCGTGATTTCCTTGTTCAGGATCATACAAAGGAAAAGGCAGGCACAGAAGAAAAGACATTCGAGGAGATGTCGGGCCACTTCAGGAACAAAGTTACGGAAGCCATGGACGATGACTTCAATACGGCACTTGCGATCGGCAATATCTTCGAACTGATCCGCATGCTGAATAAATATCTCGATGGAAAACCGGCAGGCTCAAAGGCAGTTGCTCTCGTAACAGGAGCAGAAGAACTCCTTAAGGAAGCCGGCAGTATCCTCAATATTTTCGGTCGTACGCCTGAGGGATGGAACAAGGCGCTGATGAAATTCAGGTGTCCTGATATGACCGAAGAACTTATTCTTGCGAAGATCGCTGAACGGAAAAAGGCGCGTGAGGCGAAAGACTGGGCAGCGGCAGACCTGATCCGAAAGGAGCTTGAAGATAAAGGGGTGGTACTGGAAGACAAGAAGGAAGGCACTGTCTGGAAGGTTAAGGTGTAGTTCCGTTCAAATAAAATAGTGTCGACCGCATTTGGCAAATCAATCGCAGATCCATAAAGAACGATGCCCCGCAGATTATCGCGGGGCATCGTTCTTTGCTCATATACGTCGGGACGTCACAAAGACCTGGCAAAAAACAATTATTCAGTAATAAAAACCGAACTGTCCGACCGAGACAACTAATATATTGAGGGCGCCGGCAGTAGTCCCGATGGGGTTGTTGTAGATATTGTAGACGACATTAAAGTAGTTGGGGTTCATTAGGCCCTCCCCGCCGGTAAATCCATCAAAATGCCCCCATACGCCGAGCACGTGGCCCATCTCATGTTCGGCAATTGCCGACTCATAATTTCCCCTTGTTGCATCGTTACAGGCAGTAGAACCGAGGTTAACATAATAGAGGCCTGTCATGACGCCTGCTGCATCGAATTCATAGTTAACGCCTGCACCCCCCGGGACATTGCTCACATTGCCGCAGCCGGGAGAGACGCCATCTGAGGCAACGGCAACTCCCTCCACAAAGACCACGCCGTTGGTCGGAGTTCCCGTGACCCGTTTAAATGTTATCAATCCCCCGGATAACTTCTCGTATCTGGTTAACGCCTGTTCGACTCTCGCAATGTTGTTCGTGTTTACCTCGATAGGCGTATCCCATCGGGCTATATGGCCTGGGTTTTGGTTAGGGGCGTTTATGTTGACATCGATTACCTGCTGACGTATCTGCGCTGCGCTCCATGTAGTGGGGACGGGAGATAATTTGTCATTTATGCTGTCTTTATCCGTTGACGCAGGCAGAAAATTTATGTCAGGAGCCATGTCAACACGGCCAGGGGCCACATCAGCGATGTCTTCTACTGTGGCGCCTGGCGCCATGACCGACACATACAGCCTGTAGTTAAAAACAGTTACGTTGCTCAAGTGAGAAAGGGCAGAAAGCGGAATCGTAACGTCCATACCATCAGACAGGAACGTAACAGGCACGGAGGCGTCCTTTATACGTTGGGTGGCGCCCGTCAGGCGCATGACTGCTGCACTTGAACCATACAGGGTTGATCCCATATAAATGTAATAGTCGATACCAAGACCGTCCTGATTCTTGCCAGTGGTCTTCTGGTCGGCATCTACAGCTATTGTTACAATATCTTTGGCCTTGTCAAATGAGCCGGACTTGAACCTGATATTGAAGGTAACGTTAGTAGCATCGACTATAGTCTTTACATCCACAATGTCAGGTGATATGGGCGTATTGACGGAAATGCTTGCGTCTCCCGGAGGGTCTGTAACATGACCGGTTACCGTGGTTGCATCATTGCCACTGCCTCCACCATTACTATCACCCACGCTGCCCTCATCACCACTGCAACCGAAGAGGGAACCGATTATAAACGCAAGAAGACACAATTTAAACAAACCGCTCTTTTTCATAACTCCTCCCTTTTTATGAATCCATTATCACTCGACGCCTGCTCATCCATGTCGATAAACAGACCCCCTCAGTTTCACACGACACCATAGAGCATAAGTTGTTTTTCTGCAATTCCCTTGTTGATAGAGCTATAGGACAGAATATAATATATCCTTATAATTATAATTTTATGAAAATTGTCGGGTTTGTCAATAGAATAAAGCAGGGTCCAAATCGGCAAACATTTCAGGAAATCTGCGCAAGTGAATTTGGCTATGAAAGACTTTAAACAAAGAAGAAGGTGATCAAGAGAGAAGTGCTGACTTTCTGTCCAATCGAAAGAAGGGTGTTATTGCATCTGTCAGTCGGTATTTGCAGAATGGAGTTTTTCATACATCCGTGCGTTTTCGATAGCAATGCCGCACTGCTCTGCAAGGGCCAGCGTAAAATCGATCTCGTCCTGACTGAAGGTCCTGTGAACATTTGTAAGCAGTCTGAGCACACCGATCACCTTTCCTTTCGCTATGATGGGTAAAGCAAGGACGCTCTTGATCCCTTCTGCCTCTGTCTCTTTCTTATACGTTATCCGCGTGTCGGTCATCACATCATAGATGGCAACAGGATTTTCGTTTAAGGCCTCCCGGATGTTCTCCTCAGTATCAACGGGGCCCCTGCGCAGATATTGCTCTGACAGACCGTGAGATGCTTCAAGGACCAGTTTCAGACCGGTATCGTCAAGAAGCCGTATGGTCGCCGCCTTCAGCCTCATGACCGCAGGGATCATCCTCACGACCGTATTTAAGACCTCTTTCACGTTAAGTGTTGAACTGATCGTCTTCGTGACCGCCTTGAAGATATCAAGATACTCCCGTTCGCGCGAGACGCTCTTTTCGAAATGGCGGGCATTCATGATCGCAATGGCTGCCTGTTCAGCAATGGCAGCCAGAAACTTCAGGTCTTCGTCAGAATAATCCAGAGGTTCTGCAGTGTACATTCTGAGCACGCCGATCACTTCATCCTTGAACCGAAGCGGTATCGAGAGGATCGTACGAATGCCCTCTTTCTCCGCCTCTTGCCGGTATTTTGATGACCTGTCTTCTGTGATGTCATAGATCGAGACCGGCTTGCCTGCAAGGGCATCGTCAATGGAACGGTCATATTCGACCGGGCCTTTATTTACATAGCTTTCACTCAAACCGCAATGGGCAGCGATCTCGAGCTGGTTCTTTTCTCTGTTAAGGAGTCTCACGAGGCTCGCCTTCATGTTCATCACCCTGACCACATGCGTAACAATGAGGTTCAGGACCTCGTCAACAGACAGGCTGGTGCTGATCGCCTTGCAGACATTCTGGTAACTCTCCAGATAAATACGTTTCGAGAATATCTTCTCTGCGCAGACAGGACAGATAGAGTGCGTGAAATCACCGAAGCCCTGCTCCGTGAGATAGGCCTCAAGCTGCTCCCACGTCTGATCATCATGCCGTATCTTCTTGCACCATCCGCAGATCGGGACCAGGCGATCGAGTTTCTGAATCTTCAGCTGAAACGGCCTGAGTGCCGTAAACTGTGAAATATCCCTGAATGTGATGATAATGCCTTCCGGCTTGCTGTCCCTGAGCATCCGGGAAACCGTGCCTTCCACGAGGGCCCTGCTGCCGTCCCTGAGCCTCAGGAAAATATTCATATGTCGCGGCTCATTCGTCACAGCAAAGGAAGAGATAAGGTCGCAGAGGGCGTTCCCCTCCTCATCTTCAAATCTGACCGCCTCATCATGACAGGATCTTCCCAGCAGTTCATCAGCAGACCAGCCGGTTATCGCCTCTGCGCCTTTATTCCAGCATGTAATCTTTCCGTCAAGGGTCACCAGACAGATCCCGTCTGCCATCTGCTCAATGATCTGTTGATATGTTTTCTGTTTTCTGTCAAACATAAATATCTGTAATAATTGATACGTAGAAGTTTTTCACATCTTTCTATGTTACCCCTCCTTACCAAGGAGGGGTATGGGGAGGTTTTGAATAATTTTCCGATACCCCACCCAACCTCCCCTTGGAAAGGGGGGGAGATATTATATCCCAGCCAAAGCAGTGCGAAAAGCATTATAATTATACATGAGTTTGTCAGAATCATTCGACGGGCACCTGGAGATCTATGCTGCTCATAACTGATCTCAGCAAAATTACCCGTCCCTTTACCAACAGCGTTATAACACTGGGCAACTTTGACGGCATACACCTTGGCCACCAGGAACTTGTCCGTATGGTCATGAAACGGGCGCAGGAGATTCAGGGCCAGAGCATGGTCGTCACCTTCAGGCCCCATCCCTTGAAGATCCTGGCGCCGGATAAATGCCCGCCCCTTATCAGCATCTATGAAGAGAAGATCGAGCTGTTCAGAAAGTTGGGTATTGATGTGCTGGTCAAAATACCCTTCTCGCTTCATTTCGCTGAAATGACGCCGCGGGAATTTGTAAAGAAGATCCTCTGCGATCTCCTCGGCACAAAAGAGATCTTTGTTGGATGCAACTACCGTTTTGGCAAGGGAAGAGAAGGCACTACAGAAACCCTGAAACAGATGGGTGAGGAATTCGACTTTAAGGTGAACGAGGTGGAGCAGATCTTCCTGAAGAGCGAACTGATCAGCAGCACCAAGATCAGGCAGTTGCTGAGCACCGGAGAGGTCGAGCATGCAGCAGAACTGTTAGGCAGACCTTATGCCATAACCGGCATTGTGATAAAGGGTGACAGCAGGGGAAAGACCCTCGGGTTCCCGACCGCGAACATTGCCTCAAAACACGCGATCATACCTGCAGACGGGGTGTACGCAGTAAAGCTGTCTGCCCGGGATACCTGCCATGACGGCATCGTCAATATCGGCCTTAGACCCACGTTTGACACAAAATCCCTTGCTATCGAAGTACATATCTTTGACTTTAATGAAGACCTGTACGGCGAAGAGGTGACCATCTTTTTCATTAAAAAGCTGCGGAAAGAAAAGAAGTTTGATTCCGCTGATGCGCTGATCGCTCAGATCGGCAAGGATATTGCCGAAGCAAAAACAGTCCTCGCAGAAAATCCTGACTGCGTTGACCTGAGCCTCTGAAGTTTGACAAGGCAGTTCAGTTTTTTTGCCAACCCTCTGCTTACAAAGCTGGCTCCACAGACAAGACGTTGACTGTCGACGTGATGGCTTTTGCTACTGCTGAATCCTCTGTCGAGCCGCCGTACCGATCGCACATTCGTTTTATGAGTGTTGTCTCAAAGCTGCCGTAATGGATCAAGACAGGGTTCTCGATTCGCGACAATATGCAGAGGAAGTCGCGCCATATTATTACCTTGTCGGCCCACAGGCTGTGCTGAATAATCCCCTCAGAAGTTTTGAAGCGAACGCCGATAAGATAATAAGAATCGCGATCCGGAAGTCCCTCTACATCGATAAATATCGGAGCAATGGTAAGATCGTCCCTCTCAATATTACCCAATATTCGTTTGAGTGCTTCTTTACGGTAGAACTGGCTCTGTTTTTCCGCCCACTGAGAATACATGTTGCCAGCGGCTTCTTCGCCCTGAAAGCGAAACCAGCATTTGGAAGGGCATTTAAGATAGGCTGCAAAAATGTCTGAGGTAATTATCACGGATATCACGGATATTATTTTGATGGAGAATAGTCATTCAATCTCGGCGCGCATCTATACCGGCGGAAATGATGGGGCCAATTCAAAGAATTGGAGAGGGATTACCGTTTTTTCCTTATTCCCGTCACGATCTCATGAATATCCATATCTTTGAGCCACTGGTTTCGCTCTTTGGTGTAATCTCCAAGTCCTGTCTCGAATTGCTGCAGGAAACGCACCATTCCAATCGGGCCAAGTTTTTTCGCAACTGCTTCCAGCCCGGCTTTTCGTATAACAGCCGGGCTCATAGTCAGTGTACTCATTTCATTCTGCCCTGAGTCTGATCATCGAATGGGCGGTTCAAACAGCAGACATCGAGATATATTCTCATATTTATAATATTAACAGATGATTACGATGGCTGCAAACTGCAACAAGCCGTAGAGTCGTTTCTTGTAGGAGCTTAATATTACCCCTGTCAAGGGACCGGTAGCGGATTGCCTTGGAGATGTGGCTTGCGGAGATCTCATGTGGCTATGTATTATCCGGCTGAAGGGGCTTCGCCTGCACTCGCGTAGACCACGCAGTTTCGTCCTGTCCGCTTGGCCTCATACAGGGCCTTGTCCGCCTCGCTGATCAGGGCAGTGCCGGTCATCCCAGCTTCCGGGTGGGCGATGCCGCAGCTGAAGGTGACATTAAAAGTGATGCCCTCGCAGGTGTGACAGATCTTTGAGAAATCCTCCCTCAGTTCGTTCAATATCTTCTTCGCGGTCTGCACGTCGGTATCGGTGAGAATGACTGCGAACTCTTCTCCGCCGAAACGACCCACGATATCTGTTGTTCTCAGTCGCTGCTTCAGCAGGCGGGAAAGACTTTTGAGGACCTGGTCACCAACCGGATGCCCGTACGTGTCGTTCACGGACTTGAAGTGGTCTATGTCGATCAGGGCAAAGGAGAGTTCTGTCTTTTGTCTGAAAAAGCGTGAAACCTCAACGTCCAATTGTTCTTTGGTCCTTGTATGATTGAGCAGCCCTGTGAGGCCATCATACAGCATAAAGGACCGCAGAGTGCGGTACCGGTCTGCCCGCAGCGTGACCGACGTGATCAGGCGGGCCGGCTGGATCGGCTTGGTAAGAAAATCATCGCCTCCGCGGCCCATTGCAGCAAGCTGCCGGTCTACATCCGTTTCCGAGGACAGGAAAACTATAGGAATGTCGATGTAAGTCTCGTCCTGACGTATCAACTTGGCCAGTTCCATGCCGCTGCAGCCCGGCATATACACATCCATCAGGATAAGTTCCGGTCTGAAGTCGACCATGTTCTCCAGCACCTGCATGGGATCCGTGACAACGGCTGCTTTCATGCCTGCCTGCAGCAGCACGGTTGCATGAAAGTCGGCCAGGAGCGGATCGTCGTCTACGATGAGGATGCGAAACGGGACACTGGGTCTGCGGGCTGTCATGATATCGAGCCTGTCGACCAACCGCCCGACATTCACCGGCTTCACGAAATAGGCGTCTCCGCCAGAGCGCGCTGCCTCAAGTCTCCCGCTGAAATCAGAGCGATCAGAAAGGAAAACAACGGGGATCGGCGCTCCGCATCTCTGCTGAAGCTGAGCAACCACGTTTGCGCCGGCATGCCGATCTTCAAGGAATAACAGGTCCATGATGATAAGCAGCGGCATAGACGCTCTCAGCGCCTCCATGAGATCGACAAACGTACTGAAAACAGCTACCTTGTATCCATAACAGCGAAGTTGAAGGGCAAGGCTGTCAATATACAGGAGGTCGTTGTCGACCATAAAAACAGTATCGTTGTCTGAGCAGACAGGGGAAGGAACCTGCGCAACCGCCTGCTGCGTGACCGTTGACACTGCGTCATCTGCGCAGGCAGCCCTGAGCACTCCTAACTGTTCACTAATCTCTGCCAGCAGATCAGCAGTCGGGATCCTGCTGTCCTTAATGCCTGTTCTGAGCGATGCCTCCATGCTTTTTGCCGCAGACCGTATTGCGGAGAAGCCAAAAGTGCCTGCAGTGCCGGCCATTGTGTGGACCATGCGGGCAATGGTTTCAGCCCGTGTCTGATCATACCCATCCTGGCGCAGGCCATTCAGGGCCTCTTCAATCTCCCGGATCTTTTCGGGCAACTGTTCGGAAAAAACCTTCCGCAGCCCCTTCAGCTTTTCCTGAACCGCATCGCTCGGATGTGTCATGACCTTGCTGTCATTACAGAACAGAAGACGCCTGTTTCATGAAAGTTCGGAATCCTTCAGAATTTCTTCAACCGATTTCATCTTGTAATCACCGCGGGGCAGGTGCTGCATTTCGCCAAGCGTGGTGACCCCTGTGAGGAAGAGCCGAAGACCCTCCTCAAAGATCATATTCACATTGTCTTTTTCCCTGGCCGTTGTGGCGATCACATCAGTTGATTTATTCCGATGAATAAGCTCGCGTATATCCGGGGTGACCGCGATCAGTTCATAAACCCCCTGCCTTCCCCGGTAACCTGTTTTACGGCACATATCGCAGCCTTTTCCTCTGCGCATGCTGAACTGTTGAGGATTTTTCAGGATCTCGCTGATAACCTCATTGTCAATGCCGATATCTGCCAGCTCAACCTTTGTCGGAATATGTTCTTCCGCACAGTTCGTGCAGACCTTGCGGATAAGCCGCTGGTTCAGGGAGGAGACGGTTGTGGAGGAGACAAGAAAGTGCTCGACACCGATATCGATAAGTCGTGCGAACGAGCTTGCTGCATTGTCGGTATGGAGGGTCGTAAAGACGCGGTGACCGGTCAGGGCTGCCTGTGTTGCAATCTCGGCTGTTTCACGGTCTCTCACCTCGCCGATCAGGATGACATCAGGGTCTTGCCGCATGATCGCCCGCAGTGCCCGGGTGTACGTGTACCCGGCTGCAGGAATGAGCGAGCTCTGGTTGATATATCCACCTGCCTGGTATTCAACAGGATCCTCTACCGTGACCACACTGATGCCGACCGAGCTGATCTCGTTGATCACCGCGTGCAGGGTTGTCGTCTTCCCGCTGCCGGTCGGTCCGGTTACGATATTGATTCCGCTGGGGTGTCTTACGCACCGCCGGTATTTCAGCTCCATCCGCGGCGACATCTTGAGGTCTCTGATGCGGCCGATATAAGCGGCCTTATCCTTGTCAAAAATCCTCATAACGATCTTCTCACCAAAGATCGAGGGGAGCGTTGATACGCGGCAGTCCACAATGTGACTGTCAAACGTGCCGGTAATGGCGCCGTCCTGCGGAAGCCTCCGCTCCTCGATCTTCATGTTCGAATTGGCAGCGCTTGCCATTACCTTGATCCTTGTGGAAACGGACGGATGCATTTCTATCGGATACACTGAAACGACCTCCAGGATACCGTCCACCCGCATCCGGACAAAGACCTCCTTGGGGTGAGGATCAATATGGATATCACTTGCCCCAAGCCTCACCGCAGTCTGCAGCATGCCGTTCACGAGCGATGTCGGATCGCCTTTCTGCATCGAGAACTTCTCGATCTTGATATCGGTCTTGATCGCGTAAAGCTTCGCAATGCCGCCTTCGATTGCGGCTATGGTTGCCAGCACCGGATTTACCCGGCATTCTGTTATGGAAGCGACCTCGTTGATGATCTCCTCATCAAAGGGATTGGCCATGGCAAGGGTAAGTTCCCGCAGGTCTTCGTCAATGATCTGATAGATCGGCAGGACTTTCTGCTTCTCGCATATCTCCAGCGGCAGCACTCTTGACAGCGCACGGTCCACGATCTGGTAATCGTTCTCTGCAATATTCAGAAAATCGACCCCAAGGTGCTTGCTGAGGGTGTCGAGCATGACATGTTCGCTCACGAATTTGAGTCTGACCAGCATCTCACCAAGAGGCAGGGAATGGGCCTGCATCTTCTTCAGAGCCTCTTCAAGCTGAGCAGTAGTGATGATCTTCTTTTCGATCAGGATCTCGCCAAGCTTGGTCGATTCGTTCATCTTCATGACTGCCTCCCGCTTAACGCTGCGCTCTTCAGGAATTTTATGGCATCAAGCCGCGTACCTGCCATGTTCAGCTTCTGGTCAGCCCGGGTAACACGAAAGACCTTTGCTACGGTCTCGTTTGGCTTTGTGCAGACGAGACTCCCTTTTTTCTCATTGAATGCTTTATGAACAGCCATGCAGGCCCCAAGGCCGGAACTGTCCATGAAGGTCACCTTGCTCAGTTCAAGGATCACGAAAAGAAAGTTCTTCTCAAGCAGCTTCCCCATCTGGGCCTTGAGTTCCTCTGCCGTACTCGCTACAAGATCCCCGGCCACGTCAGCCACTACGAAATCCCCCTCCATGCTGATACTAATCTCCATCTGTTCGATCCTCCTTTGTTATCATGTTTTTTTCGAGCGTCAGAATATTTCTGCCTTCACGATATTCGTATGTTACAGAGTCTGTCATCTCCGCTATCAGCGCCCTGCCGAATCCGCCCTCGGGCAGTTCTTCATCTGCATCGAGATCAGGAAAAGCAGCACTGGCGGTAGGGTCGAATTGTTCCCCTGCCGTGATCAAACGGAAAACAAGGCTCTGCTCCCTTGCAATCACCTCGACCTCCACTTCCTCTGTCCCTGAATGTTCTACTGCATTATTCATCGCCTCGGTGGCGGCCAGCAGCAGTTCGTCCGTAAGTGTGTCTGATCCTGGCTGCAGATAATGTTCCCTGCAGGCATTATGTACTGCAACACGTGCCGAGTCAACATTCTCAAAAACCGGCTTGAATCTCAGGGAAATGATCCTCTCATCCATCAAACAGGTATCCGTTTTATGATGAAAAGAGTCAGGTCGTCCGAAAACTCATTGCTGCAGAATGTCTCGACCGTCTGCACGATCTTATTGATCGTGGCGCCAATCGGCAGGTCGTCCCGCAGGAGGGATTCCAGTCCTTCTTCGCCGAATTCCAGGCCGGCACGGCTTCTCGCCTCGGTAAGGCCGTCGGTATACAGCACAAGGCCGGTACCCGGAGAAAAAACCGGCGTAGTGGCCTCCCACCTGTCTTCCGGGTCCCACCCAAGTACAGAACCTGTGGAGTCTATGCGAGTGACATCTTTCCCCCTCACGATAAAGACGGGATTGTGGCCCGCAGAGACAATGAGAAGTTCATCCCTGGAGCGGTCAAAAACACCGTAGAGCAGCGTCAGAAACATGCCGCTGTCACTCACAATATCACAGATCATCCTGTTCGCAGCCCTGACGATCTCCCGGGGGTCGCTTAACGTATGGCCGAGAGATTGGAGAATGCCCTTGCTCACTGCCATGATCAGGGCAGATGAAGTACTGTGACCGGATACGTCGCCGATCAGAAAGTGTATCCTGCCGCTATTTTCCCATGCATCGAAAAAATCTCCGCCGATCTTGTCTGACGGCCGGTAAAATGACCCTACTTCGAAACCGGGGAAATGGAGAGCCCCCGGCAGGATATTCTTCTGAACCTTCTGTGCAAGGGCCTTCTCATCTTCGAGTTTTTCGTTTCTGCGCGCGAGTTCCTCCAGAAGCTGCTGGTTCTGTTTCCTGAGAAAGTGCTTTTCGAGGGCCTTTTCCACAGATATGCCGATAGTGTCCTGGATATTTTCGTCTTTCAGGATATAATCACTGGCCCCTGTTTTCATGGCCTGAATAGCGGTTGTGATCTCGCTGTTGCCGGTTAGGATGATGATCGGCACGTCGTGCCCTGCAGTACGGACAGCATTGATCAGGCCCAGGCCATCCATCTCAGGCATGTTCATGTCCGAGACGATAAGGCTGATAGCATCGCCGGAACCGAACTTTTTTAATGCCTCGGCACCATGTTCGGCTGTCTCGACGATATATCCCTCATCCTGCAGGATCATCGCGATCATCTCCCGTACAAGCGGGTCGTCATCAGCCACCAGTATGGTCACATGTTCATTCTTTGGTCTCATATATCCTTTCCTTTTCCGATGAGATTCTGCACAGTGTCAACGAGGTTGCTTTGATCGAACGAACCTTTGACAATATATGCGTTTGCGCCGACACGTATCCCGCGACGCTTGTCCTCTTCCTTTTCCCTCGATGTGACGATAATGACCGGGACGTCTTTATACGAGTTGTCTGATCTCAGGCGCTCGGTGAGCGAAAAACCATCAAGACGCGGCATTTCAACATCAGTGATGACCAGATCGTATTTCGATCGTCCTGCCAGTTCGATGGCCTCCATGCCATCTCCGGCAATGGTCACCCGGTACCCATACGCCTCAAGAATGCTCTTTTCGATCTCGCGTGTATTGATGGAGTCATCTACGACCAGAATATTGACCTCCTGTCCGACAGGCTCCTCTGTCAGGCTTGCCGGCCGGACCGCGCCTGCATTTCTGGCAGCCTCCATGACTGCCGGTATATTCAGGATGTTGATGATCTCGTTCCTTCCGGATATGGTGACTCCTGCAACAAGCCTGACCCTCTGAAGGTGGTCTGGCAAAGGTTTGATCACCATGTCTTCCTCATCCAAAATGGCATCTGCAATAAAGCCCATCTTCTCGGAACCGACCTGCGCGATCAAAATGAGAAGCCTTTCTGCCTTTGTATCCCTTTCTCTGCCGATGTTCAGAACAGAATCCAGTTCAGCGACCGGAATGAGTTCTTCACGCAGCCGCAACGCCTTCCGACCGACAACATCAATGATCTCAGCCGCCTTTGCCTTGATGATCTCAACCACATAGTGCGTGGCAATGCCGAACCTCATCCCCTGACAGGAAACGAGAAGGATACGCATAATTGCCAGTGACATCGGAAGTCTTATGGAAAATCTGCTCCCAACGCCCTCCCGGGTATTGATCTGTATGGTCCCCTTCAGATCTTCGACAATGTTTCTCTTCACCACATCCATGCCCACGCCCCTGCCTGAGATGTCGGTGATGATCCCGCTGGTGCTGAAACCGGGCAGGAAGATCAGGTCAAGCAGCGCCTCCTGCGGCATGCTGTCCAGAGCGGCTGCATCGAAAAGCTTCCGTACAAGAGCCTTTTCCTTTATCTTTTCTGCCGAAATCCCTGAACCGTCGTCGAACAGTTCAATAAGGATATTCCCGGCGTCATAGGCTGCAGACAACCGCACTTTTCCCCTTGGAGCTTTCCCGGCCTTCTGACGGACCTGGGGTTCTTCAATGCCATGGTCGATCGAATTTCTGAGCATATGCACAAGAGGGTCGCTCAATTTCTCGATCATTTTTTTGTCAAGCTCGATCCCGCTGCCTTCGACCTCAAAGTCCACGTCCTTGCCGAGAGCGTTCGAGATGTCGCGGACAAGCCTGTGGAGAGGATCGAATACCGCAGAAAGAGGTATCATCCGGAGCATCAGGGCCTTTTCCTGGAACTCGCTGGTAAGAATGTCCTGCAATGACTTGTCCTGCCGCATTACAGAAAGGAGCTGTTTCAGTCCCAAATGCAGAGACCGGGCATTGACAAGAGATGGCCCGTCACAGACCCGGGAACATATATCCAGAGTCCGCTTGGCCTCCCTCTCAAGAGAGCTGAGGTCCATGATGCGCTGTTTGAGCTTGTTCTGGTGTGATACGACCTCTCCCATCAGCCGTATCAGGTCGTCGAGCTTTTCGGATTTCACCCGAATGCTCTCAGAGACGGCCGGCTTTGCCTGCTGCGCAGTGGCCGGCTTAAGGCTCTCTGCCTGGACAAGGGGCTCTGCCTCGCAGACAGCCGCCTCATTTCCCTCTTGAGCTTTGCTGCCTGCTGCGGAAGGCTCAGAGGAAAATGTGCCCCCGGCAGCCAGAGCAAGGGCCTCACAGAGGGAGACATTGTCCATGGTGATCTGTTCTCCGGCAGAGACATTCTGTATCATGCCCGCTAAAGCATCAACAGCCCTGAACAGAAGGCCTGCAAGCTCCCGGGTATGGGCGATCCGCTTTTCGCGCAACGCCCCAAGTGCATCCTCCAGTTTATGAGCCACATCGGTTATGGCGGTCAGCTTCAGCATGCGCGAGGAACCCTTGATGGTATGTGCAGCCCGGAAGATCGCGTTGATATTTTCCTCGTCGCCAGGGGTCTTTTCAAGCCTGACGAGTCCCTGATTGAGAGCCTCAATATGGTCGCGGGCCTCTTCTACAAACCTGGCGATGAATTTTGCGACGTCGAATGCCATCTCTATCTCCCTGTCAGGCCTTGCCGCGCTTCATCTCGGCGAGGTTATGTCTGCAGAGATGCACGACCTGCTCCATCGGAAACGAGAGAGAGAAGAACGTAAGCCCATGTTCAGAAAACCCTTTTCCTTCAAGCAGTTTTATCACAATTTCAAACTCGCGGCATGCCGGCTGTCTGTCGCCTTCAGATCGGCAGATCTCTCCGAGATAGAAGTGGGCGAGCCAGCAGGACGGTTTGATGTACACTGCCTGATTAAACCTCTTCTTTGCTTCCTCGAAATCTCCCCGGATCTTTGCAATCAGCCCGAGCAGGAGATGTCCTTCAAGTGACCACTGGTCAAGCTCCATGCTGCTGCGACAAACCATTTCCGCCTCGTCGAGTCTCTGCAGGTTGATCAGGATACCTGCTCTCAGCATGCGGGCCTTTATGAATGAGCCCTGCAGACCGATGATCTGGTCCGTAAGCTGCAGTGCGTCCTCATACTTCTTTTCTTCAGCGAGTGCGAGTGCCCGGTCGAAGATCTGGTGCGCTCTGTCCCTTGTTCTTGCTGCAGCGCATTTTGTTTTGGCTATGGCGGCTCCTGCAAGCCCCTGAGTCGCCGGAGCAGCAGATCTGTTGCTGCTGCAGGAAGTTTTTCTTCTCTCCCCTATCTGCATCTCAACACCCTTTTCATAGAGAAAGATCCCTTCCTTTTCAACAAGAGAGAGGACCCCGCTATTATGAACGAACGTCTCTGCAGAGCCCAGAAAAAGGTAACCCTTTTCGTTCAGCATTGCAGCCAGATTCCTGAAAATATGCTGCTGGTCTTCGGGCTCAAAATAGATCGAGACGTTCCGGTAAAAAATGACGTCTGCGTTCCGGATTGTGTCCGGGTATGGATCGCTGAAGATATTCAGACGCAGAAACTCCACGCCCTTTCGGACAGTGTTGTTGATCTGAAAACCGTTTGCCTTCTCATCGAAAAATTCCTTCTGGATATGATCCGGAACACCCCGGAAGGAATGATCGGGGTATATGCCTGCCCTTGCCCTGCCAAGCGCTTCTTCGTCAATATCAAATCCGACGACAGAAAACATGCTGCTGAAATCCGGCCCGAATGTCCGGGCAAGCGCAATGGCGATCGAGTATGGCTCCTCGCCGGTAGAACAGCCGGCGCAGACGATCCTGATCCTTCGGTTTTGCATTGTTGACAACAGTTCCGGTATCAATGTTTCTGTCAGGATCTTGAAATGCACCGGTTCCCGAAAAAAGTAGGTCTCCTTCACCGTAATGAGGTTCACAAGCCTGTTAAACTCGTCCGGCTCGCAGGAAAGAAGGTTAAGGTATGCATCATGCGAGGCGACTGCACGCTCTAACAGTCTCGCCCTGATGCCTTCAGCAAGAAGGACCTCGCGGGAATCTTCGAACGACAGACCGCACTTCTCCCTGATCAGAGATTTGAATGGCGTTAAGAGCATCGACCCGCCCATGCAGAGGATGTTCCGGCGCGCGCCGCAGCTCTCACGATCTCTTCACCGATCTCTTCCAGCGGAAGCACCGTGTCAATGCCGCCGCTCTCGATGGCAAGCCTTGGCATTCCAAAGACAACGGACGTATTCTCATCCTGGGCGATCGTCCAGCCCCCGGCTTCCCGGATCTTCGTTATTCCGGCAACGCCGTCATTTCCCATGCCTGTCAGGATCACGCCGATGGCCTTTCTCCCGAATGATGCTGCCACTGATGACAGCAGTATGTCACACGACGGCCGGTACAGGTCATCTGCCTGCCGCTCTACAAAGATAATCTTTTTTGAGCGGTCGATCTTCATATGGTTTTCGGACGGGCAGAAATAGGCTGTGCCGGGCATGAGATATTCCCCATGCGTGGCCATCTTGAGCTCGACCTGCGACAGTGTTCTGAGCCATCCGATCATCCCGTTCACAAAGCCGTCAGAAATATGCTGGGCGATCACGATCGGAACAGGAAACTTCTCGGGCAAGTGTGAGAGAATGATTGAAAGAGCGCCGGGCCCGCCCGTTGACGAAGCGATCGCAATTATTCGGTCTGAGCAATTTTTATTAAAGGCCGGCGTCTCCGGGCCGGCCGGATGCCGCCGGGAAAGTCTGCCCGAAATATGCGAAATGACGCTGACCCTGGACATAAGCTTGAGCTTTGCTGCAAACTCTTTTGCCGCTTCGATGTTCAGGTCAGGTTTCAGCATAAGGTCAAGAGCGCCTTTTGCTATGGCAGCGTACGCAGTCTTCGCATCTCCCCGGGAAGTTACCACGAGGATCGGGATAGCATGGGCAGCCATTATCTGCTCGATCGCCTGGAGCCCGTCCATAACCGGCATCTCGATGTCCATGGTTATGATGTCCGGATGGAGACTTCTGGCTTTCTCGACCGCTTCGAGACCGTTTGACGCTTCCCCCGCGACCTCCATTTCCGGGTCCATCTCAATGATCGATCTGATCAGGCTCCTTGCCAGGGCGCTGTCGTCCGCTATAAGAACGCGTACCTTTTTCATCCTGTCTACGCTTTGACTCCATCCCCTGCTGATCCTCCTGATGCGGCGTCGCCTCTATACCCTGCTCTTTTCAGTATCTCGGCAAGGCTCTCGGACAAAGACGCAAGCTGGAAACTTATCGTGCCGAGTGATTCAACAGAGGCAGATGTCGTGCTTGCCCCCTGCATGATCTCGCGCAGCGCGATCACGACCTGGCTGTTCGCGGTCTTCTGCTGCTGCGTGGAAAGCGATATCTGCTTTGCAGAGTCCATGGTAGTGTGTGCTGCCTCAACAATATCAGAAAGGAGTGATGCTGTCTGGGAGGAGAAATCCATGCCCTGCTCGATCCCCCGTGAACTCTTTTCCGAGGCAACTGCCAGGTTGTTCACCGCCTCCTGGATCTCGTTGATCTTCCCCTCGATCTCGCCGGTGGATTCTGTAACGCTGTCGGCAAGCCTGCGGATCTCGGCCGCAACAACGCCGAACCGCTTTCCTGCCTCGCCCGCGCTTGACGCCTCAAGGGCAGCATTGAAGGCCAACAGCTTTGTATGATCGGCAATGGAGTTGATGATCTCCATGACCTTGGTGATCTCCCGTGACTTTTTGCCAAGCGCCAGGATCTCCTCGGCACTCTTCTGGCTGTCCCCATGGATCTCTGCCATCTTCATCATCATTGATTCAATTGCTGTTGCGCCCTTCTTCGTGTCCTCCCAGGTCTTCTGGGCAGTATCCACCACTGCTTTTGCATGTTCTGCGATCTGTGTTGAGGAGGCAGAGAGCTCCTCGGTTGTGGAAGTTATCTCGGATATTGAAGCTGACTCATCGGACGAGATCGCAGCATACTGCTCGACGGTTACGGACAGCATGCCGGCGCAGGACCCCATATTTTTCACTACATCAGACGCCTTCTCAATGTTGTCATAAAACCTTTTCTGAACGCGGTTGATCATATATCCTGTGCAGATCAGAAGCAGGACGGAAAACAATGCCGCCCGCCTCAGAAAAAGCCCGAACGTCTCTCTTGAAAGGGCCCGCTCCCGTGCCAGCATCCCGTTTCTGTCCATAAACAGCCTGACTGCTTCATTCCCATCAGTTTGCAGTGCCCGTTCATAGGCTTCCCTATGCTTTTCTCCGCCTGTTTTGATCGCAGACAGAGAGATCAGGGTAAAGGCAATGATGGCAATGACCAGCGGAAGTATAAGCAGCAGCATAAGCTGGTTCTTGGACGTCGTTTCGTTTTGCGTCACTACGGTTTTATGCATAACTTGTTTTCCTCTCTTTCAAGCGGTTGCTGCCGCTTCACATGGATTCAGGCCTTTCAGCCGGTATGGATCAAGGAGCAGAACTACCGTGTTTTCGTGCAGGACAACGCCCCAGAAGATGCGCAGCCCTGCAAAATACGAAAGGGGCTCAGGGATCGGCTGTATGGTCCGGACCGGGACCGCAACGATCGTCTCAAGTCCATCAACCCTTATCCCGTAAACCTCATCCTCATGCTTGTGCAGGACAACGGTTGAGGATAAAGCAGATGCCTCTTTAGCCATGCCAGGGACTTCAGCCAGCGCGAGGCAGGAGATTCCCCTCTGCTCTGCCTGTTCTGAGCTTATAATGCAGTCCACCTGGACCGTATCAATGGCGATAGGTATGCCCGCCGCTTTGAACACAAGAAGATCCATCTCTGCGGGGAGACCCTCGGGTTCAACGTTTTCCTTATGTGTCATGGACAACCAGTTTTTCAAACAAACGGCTGATATCGAGCATTACGACCGTCCTGTTATTATAGGACAGTTCGCCGGTCACGAATTCTTTTATCGCATGGTCGAGGGTAGACAGCGGCGGCTTGATCGAATCCAGCAGCACGTCAACAACATCAAGCACCCCGTCCACAAGGATCCCTGAACGCAGACCGGCTTTTGAGACCATTGCGATCCGGCTGGCTGTGGTCCTTTCGCTGTCAGGAAGCCCCAGGAATCTGTTGAGGTTGATGACGGACTCAATGTCTCCCCGATTGTTGATGAGACCGGGGATGAAGTCAGGTGCCCCGGGGACCGGGGAAATGTCCATCAAGGGCAGGATTTCCTTCACATCAGCGCCAGGGAAGGCGTAGAGACTGTCACGGAGCGTGAAGATCACAACCTTGAGCACCTCAGCCTCGACGTTGACGGTTGTCTCCTTCCCCTTCCGCTTACTCAGTTCTTCAATGAGCAGGTCATTTCTTGTTTTGTTATCCATGGTTGTCTTTCCGGAATCCCGCCTGCAAACTATATTCTTAAGGATCGCAAGGACGGCAAATGTTTTGCAGACAGATCAGGGCAGCAAAGGAACAGTAATCTGATCTGCTATTTCAGAACTGGATCTGGCATTTTTTTGCGCCGTTTTCATCCCGAATCCAGAGCAGGATCTTCTTGGAGCGAGTACACCAGTCCCGGACATCTTTTTCGAAGGTCGGGCAGTCTGCAACAGCTTCCAGTACATCACCCGATTTCATCCTGACAGCCATAGCAGTGATCTTCAGTGTCGGCTGTGGGCATTTCAGGCCACGTGCATCAAGATTCTGTATTGCCATAATGATTCCCCCAATGTTTTTCTAAATTATACAATAAGTTATGGAAATTACACCGGTATTTTTAACGGTCCCAAAACCCTCACGGTTTCTACCATCTCTGTAATGAGTTTTACAAACTTGTCACCCTCTCCGGCAGAGACAAAATCGAACGCGCACCGCTCTTTTCCTATGCCAAAGGGTTCGAGCACCTTCAGCAGCATCCGGTGGCGCTGCACTGCCCGGTAATTGCCCTCTTTGTAATGGCAGTCGCCGGGATGGCATGCAAGAATAATAACCCCGTCAGCGCCCTGCTCGAATGATTTCAGCACAAACTGGGGATCTATCCTCCCGCTGCACATCACCTTGATGATATTGACATTGGGAGGATAAAGACTTTGTGCTGTTCCTGCCTTGTCTGCACCGGCATATGAACACCAGTTACAGAGAAAGCCGATGATCTTCGGTTCAAAAATAGTGTCTGTTGTCATCGCAGCACCTCTGCGATCTCGGCAAGAATTTCTTCATTGGTAAAGTGATTGCCCCTGATCGCGGCTGAAGGACATGCGGCAACACATGTGCCGCAGCCCTGACAGAGAACCTCATTTACTAATGCCTTCTCTTTTTCTGCATCAAAAGATATCGCTGTATAGGGGCATACACTGACACAGACCCTGCAACCGGAGCAGCGTTCGCTGTCGACCTCGGCGTTAACCGGCTGTATCTCGAGCTTCCTGCCCACAACAAGTCCGGAAAGTATATATCCGGCAGCAGCCATGCCCTGGTTCATGGCCTTTTGAATATCCATCGGCGACTGGCAGGTTCCGGCCAGATATATTCCCTTGATCTTGGACTGGACAGAATCCAGTCGTCCGTGCAGTTCTTCAAAAAATCCGGACTGGTCGTGCGCTGTTTCCAGAACCTCCCCGAGTTTCCCTGACTCTTCGGCCGGGATGACCGCCGGGCAAAGCACGATCATATCCACGTTCACGCTTCCGGACTTCCCGGAGATGTCCTGGTACTCAATGATATTGCCTTTTTTGCCTCCGGCGATAGACAGCTGCCGGATATCGTTGTACCTGACAAAGGTTGCATGGGGATTGGACCGGGCATGATGGTACAGGCTGAACTCATCTTTGCCCGGGATGACCAGTTCTTTGTAAAAATGCCAGATCCTGGTCCCCGGCAGTTTTTTCTCGATCATGTGATTGAACTTAAAAGCATACTGGCAGCATATCCCGGAGCAGTATTCTTTATGATTGACATCAAGGCTTCCGACGCAGTGGACGATCGCAATACTCGACGGAGCAGTTCCTGCTGCTACCCTGATCTGCCCATCAGTCGGACCGTTTGAAGCCATGATCCGCTCAAACTCTTTACTGGTGTATATGTTATCAAGCTTTCCGTACCCGAGGTTCGGCAGCTTTTTGCAGTCATAGAGATCTGAACCAGTTGCTACGATTATCGCCCCGATAGTTCTCTCATATACTTTTTCGCTGTCGTCAAACCTGATCGTACCCTCGACCGGGCAGGCCTCCTGGCATTTTTTGCATGCGCCGCCCTGCAGGTTTATGCAGAGCTTCTCATCGATAAAAGGTGTATTCGGCAGAGCCCCGGCAAAGGGGAAGGAGATCGCTTTACGCTCGTTCAAATCACCGTTAAACGGGTTCTTTGCGCTGACCGGACAGGGCTCGATGCATTCTGCGCAGCCGATACAGGTATGGGTATCTGCAAAACGGGGTCTCTGTATAATTTTGGCAGCAAAGTTCCCATAGGAACCGACAACCTCGATCACCTCGGCCATGGTCAGCAGTTCGATATTCTCCGCGTACTCGCCATGCAGTATCTCTGCCATTAACGGTTCGAGCATGCAGGGCCCGCATTCCATATTCGGGAAGAGCTCTTCATATCTGACCGGCATGCCGCCGATAACCGGTGATTTCTCGACCAGCACAACCTTTCTGCCGGAGCCGGCAATGCTCAGCGCGGTCTTGAGTCCGGCCGGACCGGCGCCGATGACAAGCACGTCAGGACATATATCGATCTCTTTCTTTTGAAGGGGATCGTGAAGCTGAACACGGCTCACCGCTGACCGTATAGAGCGGCCGGCCTTTTCCGTGGCCTTGCCGGCATCCCTGGTGACCCAGGCTATCTGCTCTCGGACGTTTACCATCTGCATGAGATAAGGATTCAGACCGGCACGGGAGAGCACCCGCATAAAGGTAGTTTCGTGGTCCCGGGGAGAGCAGGCCGAGATCACGACCCGCTCCAGACCGTTTTCAACAAGATCCTTCTCGAACGCTTCTTTGCCTTCCTCGGAGCACATGAAATCTACTGTCTTGAAATGCATGCCGGGGAAGTGACGCAACAGGTTCTCCCTGACCCTGTCAGAATCGATCTTATCCGATATGTTCGTTCCGCACTTGCAGAAATATACGCCGGTCTTCATGATATCTCCCCTTGTGCATCGAAGTTGAGTTCACCGAGTATTGCGTTGACCGCAACAGGCACTGCACGTTCGATCTCGTCCGTCAGCTGCTCGCTAAAGGACGTAACATCGCTGGCCTCTATGCCCCATATTTTTATCGTCGACGGCAGATGCATGTTGAGCATTCTCCCGAGCTCCAGAGCGGTCGAAAGGTTTGTGTCATGTGTACACATCATATTCCTTGTGCCGCAGAGCTCATCCGGATCAAACTCGGTCACCGCCCCCGGCCTGGATCTGCCGGTCATCATGGCATCGACAATGCAGGCCCTGTCATAACCGGTCATGGCATCCATAAGCCGGATCCCTCCTGCATAAACTTCTTTGATGTCTACGGTGTCATTTCTCCCATCGGCTTCGCCGCGTTGACCCAGGCGTTGTCTGATAGCACGCGAGACCCTGATCCCGACACTGTCGTCGGTGAGGATCGGATTGCCAAGCCCTATGATCACTGTTTTCATGAGCGCGATCAGTCCCTCTGAACTGTCCTGATAATCTCGGAACTGCTGTTCCGGATGATCACCTTCATCGGCATCTGCCCCGGCAGAAAATGCGTTGCGCAGGAAAGGCAGGGATCATAGAGCCTGAAGGCCATCTCGATCCTGTTCAGCATGCCTTCTTCAGCTATCTTGCCCCTGGAAATAAGTTTTTCAGCTGCCCGCCTGATCGACATGCTCATCGGCGCATAGTTGTTCGTTGTTCCGACGATCAGGTTCACGCTGGTGAGAACACCCCGCTCATCACTGACATAGTGATGCGTAAGCGTACCGCGCGGCGCCTCGACCGAGCCGATACCAACACCGACTATCTGCTGAGGGATGCGCCTCACATCCGGAGAGGTTATCTCAGGGTCCTGAGCGAGCTCCAGCATACGCTCGGATGCATAGAGCAGCTCGATCAGCCGCGCCCAATGGGTTGCCAGACGGTGATGGATCGGCTGATATCTTCCATCAATTTTTCTTGAACCAAAGGTCTCGAACATGCGCTCGAAATGCTCCTGGGCAAGCGGGGTTGCCATTGAGTCGGAAACATTCAGCCGGGAAAGAGGCGTAGCAATGTAAACACCGCTGTCCATGCCGTCCTCAAGCCCTTTCCATCCGACATTTTTCAGGTACGGAAATTTCAAATAGGTCCAGGGCTCGACCCGCTCAGCAATATGCTGCATGTAGTCAGCAGCAGGATACTTGACGAACTCCTTTCCTTCGGGATCCACGATCCTGATCATGCCGTCATAAAAGTTGACCCGGTTCTTATCGTCGACCGTGCCCATATAATAGGTTTTATGCAGATAGACATCAGAAGTGACCAGCTCGAGATACTGCTGATTTTTCAGAACAATGTCGTCGAAGATCTTGAGCGAAAACAGGGCAAAATCAATATTCTTCTTTGCGACCTCCTCGATCTCTTTCCGTTCATCTTCCGAAACAGACTTGGACCAGCCGCCGGGAAGTCCTCCGGCAAGATGAACGCCGCGGCCGCCAAGCTTCTCGATCACATGATGATTGCGTGACCTGCAGTCGATCACCTGTTTCCCGATGTCCAGCCCGACCTTTCTGATCACACCGAGGATATTTCTCTCGGAAGCCGGCGCATCTGGGCCAATGATAAAATCAGGACCGCCTAATGCATAAAAGTGAGTCGTATGATCAGTCACATAAAAGGCCATGTACAGCAGTTCCCTTATCTTCTTTGCTGCAGGCGGCGGTTCGGCCCCGAAAAGCATATCAAGGGCCTTGACTGAGGCCATATGGTGGGCCTCAGGACAGACACCGCAGATCCTGTTCGTGATCACCGGCATATCTTCAGCCTGCCTGCCGACACAGAACCTCTCAAAACCCCTGAGTTCAGGTACCTGAAAATAGGTGTTGGCAACATCGCCCTCGTCATTGAGAAATATCTCGATCTTGCCATGCCCTTCAAGACGGGTTATCGGATCAATACTGATATTTTTCATGATATTTTTCCTTTCAGTATCGATCCCGGCAGACTGTATTTATAGAACATACCGGCGTAATCAGGGATCGAGCCGAGGACCGCATCGATCCTCTGATAGATCTCATCTTCTGATATGCCTTTGGTGTCGCCGATATCGATGATAGAACCGAGAGCTGCCGTCATTTTAGCCCCCTGATCGAGCACGCCCTCCGGAGGACCATAGCAACCTGTGCAGGGCATATTCACCTTCGGACAGAGCGCTCCGCAGCCGTCGCGCGTGGCAATGCCCATGCATATCAGCCCCTGATCGAGAAGACAGGGCTCTCTTTCCGGAACGATCTCATATGTCCTGAACAGTTTTGGTATCTTTTTGTCCTCTTTTTTTCTGTCGCATTCATTGCAGACAGCAGACCTTCCGGCTCCTATGACACTGCCTTTAGGCGGCAACGCAGCGCCGCTGATGACCGCACTCACCACATTCCATATCTGGTGCGGTTCCGGTGGACAGCCGGGGATGAAAAAATCAACATCAGTTACCTGTGCAAGGGTCTTCACTGTATCAAAAAAGACAGGGAGGTGAAGCGTGCCTTCCGCAACCTTTGTCTCGGGCTGAGGAATGATCTTGCCTGGGTTATCGATCGAGGGATTATCGAGATAGACAGCCTTCATCAGAGCGTCTTTGGAATGAAGATTGGCAAGCCCAGGTATGCAGCCCTCAGTCGCGCATGAGCCGAATGCGATCAGAACCTGGGATTTCTTTCGCAGGAGATGCGCCATCTCCTCATTCTCAGCAGTCCGGATAGCGCCGTTAAACAGCGTGATCGCTATGGCCTTGTCAGGCAGCGCCTCGATATCCTTTTTCTTGGTATCAAGCAGACAGGGGCAGAACATAAAATCAAAGGCAGCATCCACGTCAATGATCTTTTCGTTGAGGTTGACCAGAGCTATTTCGCAGCCGCCGCAGGATGCAGCCCAGTACATGCTCAGTTTCGGTTTAGCTGCCATCGATCACTCCTTTTTGCAAGACGTCTTAAGATGTGCCTGTTCAATGAGAAAGCAGCAATAAGGGCAACAGCCAACCTCTCTTGCCTATTGTTTATTCTATATGCAGGCCGTATTTTGTCAATGCAAAATAAAGGGAAAGGTATCGCTAAGCTGATGATCCTCACTGTCCGTCAGAAGAGACCCCGGTCAAGGGAGCGGTACTGGATCGCTTCGGAGATATGGCTCGCTGATATGGCTTCAGCCTGTTCCATATCGGCAATGGTGCGGGAAAGCTTCAGTATCCGTGAATAGGCCCGTGCTGACAGGCCCAGCTTCTGCATTGCTGTTTCAAGAAGATTTACAGCATCCGTGTTGAGCTTGCAGTATTTTTTGATATGGCGGGTCTTCATCTGGCCATTGCTGTAGATCTTGTCGTTTTTGAAACGGTCGAGCTGAAGGTTCCGCGTCTGCACGACCCGGCCCCTGATCGTCTCTGACGTCTCTCCATCGTAATCAGTTGAGAGCTCCTTGTACGGCACTGCCGGCACCTCAACATGAATGTCTATCCTGTCAAGAAGAGGGCCTGACATCTTCCGCCTGTACCGCTGGATCTGACCGGGAGCACAGGTGCAGGCATGTTTCGGATCGCTGAGGTACCCGCAGGGACAGGGGTTCATGGCGCTCACCAGCATAAAAGAAGCCGGATAGGTTATGGATGCCAAGGAGCGGGATACCGTAACCTCGCCGTTTTCGATCGGCTGCCTGAGCACTTCAAGTGCGTTTCTTTTGAATTCCGGTGTTTCATCAAGAAACAGAACACCATGATGTGCGAGGCTGACCTCTCCCGGCTTTGGGACCTGGCCTCCGCCGATAAGCGCAACATCGGATATCGTGTGATGTGGCGCCCGATATGGCCTCGTTGCCAGAAGCGGTTGGCCATCCTTGAGCAGCCCGGCAACGCTGTGTATGCGTGTTGTTTCGAGGGCCTCTTCAAAGGTCATCTGCGGAAGGATGGTCGGCAGCCTTTTGGCAAGCATGGTCTTGCCTGAGCCGGGCGGCCCGATAAGAAGAACATTATGGCCGCCTGCTGCAGCAACTTCGAGCGCACGCTTTGCATGCTCCTGGCCTTTTACTTCCGAAAAATCCTCTTCATAAGAAGAGAGTTCCCGCATATTGGTGGTGATGTCAACGGTATAAGGCAAGAGGTTCTTTTCCTGACGCAAAAAAGCGATCAGGTCAGGAAGGCTCTGAACCCCGATCACCTGAACCCCGGATACTACCGCTGCCTCAGGGGCATTCTCCACAGGCACAATAAGCCCTTTCAGGCCGAGATCCCGAACCTTCAGTGCCATCGAAAGGGAGCCGCGAACCGGCTTGATCCTGCCGTCAAGAGACAGTTCTCCGGTAAAAACATATCCATTGATCGCTTCGGGTTCGATTAATCCTTCAGAGGTTATGATGCCGATGGCGATCGGAAGATCAAAAGAAGAGCCTTCTTTTTTCAGGTCAGCTGGAGCCAGATTTACGGTGATCTGCTTGAGCGGAAAATTGAAGCCGATATTCTTGAGCGCAGCCCTTACCCGGTCCCGGCTTTCTTTTACTGCTGCATCCGGCAGCCCTACCATCGAGAAATGAGGAAGGCCCCGCGAAGAGATATCGACCTCTACCTCTACCGGAAAAGCCTCAATGCCGATGATACTTGCGGAAAGTACCTTTGAGAGCATGAATTGAAATCCCCTCCAAAATTCTGAAACAGAATAGCATTAACAGGGAACAAAGGCAAGAATGCATCGAGGGGAAGTGCTTAATTACCAGCGCAGATTTCTTTATGTTACGTACAGAGAAAGAGGAGACTATCTGTCTCCTCTTTCTCTGTGTATGCTCTGTCTTCTGCTTTTGTTGTCTTAATTGCTCTTGGCTGCTGCCTCTGCTGTCTCCTTTACTTCTGCTGATGCTGATACCGCCTCTACTGCATACC